>NZ_JBHYGX010000006.1:84920-89479 GCF_042739975.1 Streptomyces sp. NPDC059080 | reverse complement strand
CGGGGCGGGGGGGGCCCCCCGGGGGGGGGGGGGGCCCCCCCCCCCCCCCCCCCGGGGGGGGGGGGTCCCCCGTTGGGGGTGGCCGTCGGGGCTCCGCCCGCGGGGCGCGCCGGTTTCCGGCGCGCCCCGGGCATGCCCGGCGGGCTCAGGAGGCCGCGCCCGCCGGGGGCATCGTCGCGGTGATGGCGGTGAGGGAGATGTTGAAACGGGTCAACAGCGTGCAGAAGACGGCGCATTCCTCCTCCGTCCACTCATCGGTGACCATCTCCATCAGCGCGCGGCGCGAGGCCCGTACCTCGTCGAGGCGGGTGCGGCCCCGTTCGGAGAGCTGAAGGACGACCGCCCGGCCGTCCTCGGGGTGCGTGGCGCGGTTGACCAGCCCGGACTCGACCAGCGGCGCGACCTGCCGGGTGACGGTCGAGGAGTCGATCCCCATCCCGGCGGCGAGCGCCTTGACGCCCATCGGGCCTTCCTGGTCCAGGCGGTTGAGCAGCAGATACGCGGCGCGGTCCATGGAGTTGCGCGCCTGGCCGACCCCGCCGAGGCGGCTCTGTTCGGCGCGGCGGGCGAACACGGCCACTTGGTGCTGCAGCGCGTCCAGAACGGCGGGATCGGTGGGGGTCGTCATGTCCGAAGAGGTGGGCATGGCCGGGTGCTCGCTTCATGGGGGGCTTAGGGACCGAGGGACAAGGTTACGCGGAAGTGGCCGGAGCCCGTCCGCCGAAGGCCGCGACGGCCCGGGCCCGGCCCGACCCGTAAGGGCGTGCGGCCACACACCGGGCGCCCCTGACGTACGCCCCGATGCCTGCCCTGACGTACGCCCCGACGCGGGCCCGGCAGCCCTGACGTACGCCTTCGCGCGAGGCCCGGCGGCCCGCTGCACCCGAAGGTGAGGCTGTTCCCCCCAGGGGCAAGCCCGCTCCCTCCCGGCCCCGTTCCCCCGCCCTGTCCGCACCTTGGCCGGAAAAGGCCCGATGGCCGCCGGACTGCCAGACTGGCGTCATGCCCGACCACACGCCCCCTCCACACCCCGCGCGCCCCGTAGGGGCCGCGGCCGCGCTCACCGTCGAGGACATCCGCGAGGCCCACAAGCTGCTCTCCGGCGTCGCCCGGGCCACCGCCCTGGAGAGCAGCCGGTACCTCTCCGGGCTGGTCGGGGCGCCGGTCCACCTCAAGTGCGAGAACCTCCAGCGCACCGGCTCCTTCAAGATCCGCGGCGCGTACGTCCGGATCGCCGGGCTGACGGCGGCGGAGCGGGCGGCCGGGGTGGTGGCGGCGAGCGCCGGGAACCACGCGCAGGGCGTGGCGCTGGCGGCCTCGCTGCTCGGGGTGCGGTCGACGGTGTTCATGCCTGTCGGCGCCCCGCTGCCGAAGGTCGCCGCGACCCGTGACTACGGCGCCGAGGTGCGGCTGCACGGCCAGGTGGTCGACGAGACGCTGGCCGCCGCCCAGGAGTACGCGCACCGCACCGGCGCGGTCTTCCTCCACCCCTTCGACCACCGGGACATCATCGCCGGTCAGGGCACCGTCGGGCTGGAGATCCTGGAGCAGTGCCCCGAGGTGCGCACCATCGTGGTCGGCGTCGGCGGCGGCGGGCTGGCCGCCGGGGTGGCCGTCGCGGTCAAGGCGCTGCGGCCGGACGTCAAGGTCATCGGCGTCCAGGCGGCGGGCGCGGCCTGCTACCCGCCGTCGCTCGCGGCCGGGCACCCGGTGGCGGTCGAGGGGCTGTCCACCATGGCCGACGGCATCAAGGTCGGGCGGCCCGGCGACGTCCCGTTCCGGATCGTCGAGGAGCTGGTGGACGAGGTCCGTACGGTCTCCGAGGACGCGCTGGCCGGGGCACTGCTGATCTGCCTGGAGCGGGCGAAGCTGGTGGTGGAGCCCGCCGGGGCGAGCCCGGTGGCCGCGCTGCTGGCGGAGCCGGGGGCGTTCGAGGGGCCGGTCGTCGCGGTGCTGTCGGGCGGCAACGTCGACCCGCTGCTGATGCAGCGGATCCTGCGCCACGGCATGGCCGCCTCCGGCCGCTACCTCTCGCTGCGACTGCGGCTGACCGACCGCCCCGGGGCGCTCGCCACGCTGCTCGGCGTCCTCACGGAGGTGGACGCCAACGTCCTCGACGTCGGCCACGTCCGCACCGGCCCGCGCCTCGGCCTCACCGAGGTCGAGGTGGAACTGCACCTGGAGACCTCCGGCCCCGAACACTGCACCGAGGTGACGGCGGCGCTGCGCGGCGCGGGGTACAGGGTGGCGGAGTCCGAGTGAGGCGGGCCGGGCCTTGGGGAGTGTCTGCAGAGAGTCCCGCCCGGCCTGCAACCTCCGGTACGCACCCTCCGGCACGCACCCCAGGGGGAAGCCCCCACCCGCCGGAGGCCGGTCCCTAGGGGAAGCCCCCACCCGCCCCTGCCCTTCCCTATTTCGCAGCGCGCCCGCGCCCCGCCGACCGTAGGATTCGACCTGGAACTCGCCCAAACAACGGGGGTATCCCATGCCAGGTGCGATCCACGCCGAAGGGCTGGTGAAGTCGTTCGGAGACGTACGGGCACTGGACGGCGTCGATATCGACGTGCCCGAAGGCCGCGTCCTCGGGCTGCTCGGCCCGAACGGCGCAGGCAAGACCACCACCGTCCGCGTCCTGACCACCCTGCTCCGGCCCGACAGCGGCGTCGCCACGGTCGCCGGGATCGATGTGCTCACACACCCCGACCGGGTCCGCCGCTCCATCGGCCTCTCCGGCCAATTCGCCGCCGTCGACGAGTACTTGACCGGCCGCGAGAACCTGATGATGGTCGGCCGGCTCTACCAGATGAGCGCCCGCGCCGCGAAGCGCCGCGCCCTTGAGCTGCTGGAGCGCTTCCACCTCGCGGACGCCGCCGACCGCCCCGCCAAGACGTACTCCGGCGGGATGCGCCGCCGCCTCGACCTCGCCGCCGCACTGGTGGTCAGCCCGCCCGTGATGTTCATGGACGAGCCCACCACCGGCCTCGACCCGCGCAACCGCCAGCAGCTGTGGGACGTCATCCAGGAACTGGTCGCCGGCGGCACCACCCTGCTGCTCACCACCCAGTACCTGGAGGAGGCCGACCGCCTCGCCCACGACATCTGCGTGGTCGACCACGGCCGGGTCATCGCCCGCGGCACGTCCGACCAGCTCAAGGCCCGTACCGGCGGCGAACGCGTCGAGGTCGTCGTCCACACCCCCGAGCAGATCGCCGTCGCCGGCGAGGTGCTGCGCCGCTTCGGCGACGGCGAGGGCACCCTCGACGCCCACACCCGCAAGCTCACCGTCCCGGTGACCGGCGGCGCCAAGCTCCTCGCCGAGGTCATCCGGGAGCTGGACGCCCGCGACATCGAGATCGACGACATCGGTCTGCGCCGCCCCACCCTCGACGACGTCTTCATCTCACTCACCGGCCACGCCGCCGAGGCGGGCGACGACGGTACCGGTGACGACGGCACGGACGGTGCCGAGGGCGGCCCGGGCGGCGCCGGACGCGGCCGCCGCAAGGCCGGAAAGCGACGCTCCGCGGCCCGCGCTCCCGGAACAACCGGCGACACCCCCGACAAGCCCGTGAGGCCCGACAAGCCCGTGAGGCCCGAGACGGAGGCCGTCGGATGACCGCCGCAACCGAAACCGCCCCGCTCGGTGCCGCCCCCGCCCGCAACGCCGTCGGCCGCTCCGTCCGTGACTCCCTCGTCGTCGCCCAGCGGAACCTGATCCGCATGATGCGCATCCCCGAGGTGGTCATCTTCGGGCTGGTCCAGCCGATCATGTTCGTGGTGCTCTTCACCTACGTCTTCGGCGGCTCGATCAACGTCCCGGGCGCCCCCGCGGGCAGCGCCCAGGCGTACCGCGAATTCCTGATGGCGGGCGTCTTCGCGCAAACCGTCACCTTCGCCACCGCCGGAGCGGGCGCAGGCATCGCCGACGACATGCACAAGGGTCTGATCGACCGCTTCCGCTCGCTGCCGATGTCCCGCGGCGCGGTGCTCACCGGCCGCACCCTCGCCGACCTGGTGCAGACCGCCCTCACCCTGGTCGTCCTCGCCGCCGTGGCGCTCCTCATAGGCTGGCGCAGCCACGAGAACGTCCTCAAGGTCCTCGGCGGCTTCGCGCTCCTGCTGCTGCTCGGCTACGCCTTCTCCTGGATCGGCGCGCTGATCGGCCTGTCGGTACGCACTCCGGAGGCAGCCACCTCGGGCGGCCTGATCTGGCTCTTCCCGCTGACCTTCATCTCCAACGCGTTCGTGCCGGTCAACGGCATGCCCGCGTTCCTCCAGCACATCGCGGAGTGGAACCCGTTCAGCACCACCGTCCAGGCGGCCCGCCAGCTGTTCGGCAACACCATCGAGGGCATCCCGTCCTCGGCGACCGGCGCCTGGCCGATGGAACACCCGGTCATCGCCTCGGCGCTCTGGTCCGTGCTGATCATCGCGGTGTTCCGCACGCTCGCGGTGCGGAAGTACCGGTCGGCCACGGCCTGACGGGGCCGGCGCGGCGTACGGGGCCGGCGTACGGGCCCCGGGTACGGGGAAGCGGCCCGGAGCGGAATGCTCCGGGC
>NZ_JBHYGX010000006.1:67193-84910 GCF_042739975.1 Streptomyces sp. NPDC059080 | reverse complement strand
GTTCCCTACATCCTTGTGGGGCCGGCGGTTGTTGTTTGTGTTCGTCGTCGTGCCCGTGTTTTGGTTCTTGGTCCTGCCTGCTCATACCCCGCCCCCGCTTCTGTACGTCGTGGATCAGCCTGAAGACGGCTTGATCAGCCCGAGTACGGCTTGGCGTCGAGGACCTTCACGCTGGCCTTCTTGCCGTTCGGAAGCTCGTACTCCGCGTCGGCACCGACCTTCTTGCCGTTCACGCCCTCGCCCAGCGGGGACTGCGGCGAGTAGGTCTCGATGTCCGAGCTGGCGTACTCGCGCGAGGCGAGCAGGAACTGCAGGGTGTCGTCCGGGTCTCCGTCGAACGCGATGGTGACGACCATGCCGGGAGCGACGACACCGGTGGCGGCGGGGGCCTCGCCGACCTTCGCGGTCTGCAGCAGCTGGGTGAGCTGGCGCACGCGAAGCTCCTGCTTGCCCTGCTCCTCCTTGGCCGCGTGGTACCCGGCGTTCTCCTTCAGGTCACCTTCCTCGCGGGCCGCTGCGATCTTCTCGGTGATCTCGGCGCGGGCGGGACCAGACAGGTACTCCAGCTCGGCCTTGAGCTGGTCGTACGCCTCCTGGGTCAGCCAGGTGACGCTTTCGCTGGTCTGGGTCACAGGTGCTCCTCGTCGGTACTGGGGATACATCAAACGCCCTACCAGGGAAGGATTGCGCCTTCACGGGTGGGCGAAACCACGAGCCTAACAATTCCGGCACAAAACGGGGAAGAGGAAATCTTCAGGGAACCTCCCTGAGCGTGAATTCCCTGGTCGGGAGGGGTGCCCGCGAGCCGGGTGGGCGATCGCCCCGGCACGGCGCAGGCCGTCGGGCGGTCGGTCCGGCCGCCCGCGGGGCCCGGCTCCGGAGGCTCAGCCACCGTCAGGGTCCGCGTCAGCCACCGTCAGGGTCCGCGTCAGCCACCGCCGGAGGTCCCGGTATCGGTGACCGCCGGAGGCGCCGGCCCCAGTGACCGCCGGAGGTCCCGGTCTCAGTGGCCGTCGGAGGACGAACAGCCGACCAGCTCCGCCGTGGTCGCCCGGTCCGTCGTCCGTACCGTCACCACGGTGTCGATCTGCTTCCCGGGCCCGTCGACGGTGACGTCCTTGCGCCCCACCTCGGCCTTGTCCGCGGAGACCGACCGCAGCGTGCAGACGCCCTTGGCGTCCTGGTCCTTGACGACCTCAAGATGCACCTTCACCGCGGTGTCCGACACCACTTCCCAGGCGATCACGCGCCCGCTGAGCTTCTGGCCGCCGATGTATGCGACGCCACACCAGGCGACCACGCCGAGCATCGCCACCCCCAGCACCCCGCCGACGATCTTCAGCCCGCGGTCCTCGCTCCGGCCCGCCGACCGGCCGTAACGCTTTTCGTCGGCCCCGTCGCGTACCGCGGTCATGCTCAGTCCTCCTGCTGCCGGGGCCGGGAAACCTCCGGCCTCGCGGGTTCCCGTCCGGGGAATACACGGCCCCTCGCTTCGGTCACTATAGGAGGCATCTTCTCCGGCCTTTCACTGAGGATCGAGTCTTGACTGAGCAGCTGCGATTGATGGCGGTCCACGCCCACCCCGACGACGAGTCGAGCAAGGGTGCGGCCACCATGGCAAAGTACGTGTCCGAGGGGGTGGACGTGCTGGTCGCCACCTGCACAGGCGGGGAGCGGGGCTCCATCCTCAACCCCAAGCTCCAGGGCGACCCGTACATCGAGGAGCACATTCACGAGGTCCGCAAGAAGGAAATGGACGAGGCCCGGGAGATCCTGGGCGTCAAGCAGGAGTGGCTCGGCTTCGTCGACTCCGGTCTCCCCGAGGGCGACCCGTTGCCGCCGCTGCCCGACGGCTGCTTCGCCCTCCAGGATGCCGAGGCGGCGGCCGAGCCGCTGGTGAAGCTGATCCGCTCGTTCAAACCGCAGGTCATCACGACCTACGACGAGAACGGCGGGTACCCGCACCCCGACCACATCATGACCCACAAGATCACGATGGTGGCCTTCGAGGCGGCCGGCGACCCGGAGAAGTACCCCAACGCCGGCGAGCCCTGGCAGCCCCGGAAGCTCTACTACAACCAGGGCTTCAACCGCCCCCGCACCGTCGCCCTCCACGAGGCGCTGCTGGCCCGCGGCCTGGAGTCCCCCTACGGCGAGTGGCTGGAGCGCTGGACCCAGTTCGAACAGCGGGAACGCACCCTGACCACGTACGTTCCCTGCGCCGACTTCTTCGAGGTCCGTGACAAGGCACTGGTCGCCCACGCCACCCAGATCGACCCCGACGGCGGCTGGTTCCGCGTCCCGATGGACATCCAGCAGGAGGTCTGGCCGACGGAGGAATACGAGCTCGCGAAGTCGCTCGTGGATACTTCCCTCCCCGAGGACGACCTCTTCGCGGGCATCCGCAACAATTGACCTCATGATGAGCGCGACCAGCACCCTCGCCCTGACGCCCTTCGTCACCCTTGCCGACTCGTTCGACAAGAACAAGGTGACCCCCGGCATCCTCGGCTTCATCGTCTTCGCGGTCATCGGCGGTGCCGTATGGCTGCTGATGAAGTCCATGAACCGTCACATGGGGAAGGTGGATTTCGAGGAGAAGTCCGAGGAGAAGGGGGAGAAGGAAGGGGCCACGGCCTCTGCCGGTGCCTCTACCTCTCCGGCTTCTGCCTCCTCCGCTTCTGCCTCCTCCGCTTCTGCCGAGAAGGCGAAGCCGGAGGCCGGCTGAAGCCGGGCATCGGGCCCCGCCCTGGGCCCCGGGCGGATGAGCCTGGGGACGGGGCGGGGCCAGGTGTGCCTCGGGCCTGGGGCGGTTGGCCGGGCGGCGGCTCTCTTCGCGGAGCTGTGGCTCGGGCTGAGCCCCACCCCGTTCACATGCGTGGTCTCCGCCGGAATGCCACCGCCCCGCCCGACGTTGCAGCTGACGCCACCGTCCCCACGGCAGGCGGCCGTCTGCCACCACCGCCGTCGTCCCGGAGCCTGATCGCGATGCTCTTCTCCCGCTTCAAGAACCACCTCCCGACCCCCGAGGAAGCCCTCAAGGGCCGCCCGGAGCGGGACTTCACCGTCCCCGCCCGGCACACCGTCCTCGGCACCTCCCTGCTCGGCCCGTACCCGGAGGGCACCGAGATCGCCGACTTCGGCCTCGGCTGCTTCTGGGGAGCCGAGCGGAAGTTCTGGCAGACCGAGGGTGTCCACACCACCCTCGTCGGCTACCAGGGCGGCCACACCCCGAACCCCACCTACGAAGAGGTCTGCAGCGGCCACACCGGCCACACCGAGGCCGTCCGCGTCGTCTACGACCCCGCCGTCGTCCCGTACACCGCACTCCTGAAGCTCTTCTGGGAATCCCACAACCCGACCCAGGGCTTCCGCCAGGGCAACGACGTCGGCACCCAGTACCGCTCCGCCCTCTACACCCACGCCCCCGCCCAGCACCAGGCCGCCGAATCCTCCCGCGACGCCTACGCCGAGGTCCTGCGCTCCCGCGGCTACGGCGCCATCACCACCGAAATCCTGCCCGCCGCCGACCTCCCGTTCTACCCGGCCGAGGGGTACCACCAGCAGTACCTCGACAGGAACCCGGCGGGGTACTGCGGGATCGGGGGGACGGGGGTTTCCTGTCCGACCGGCGTAGCGAAAGCAGATAGTTGATCTCTTCACAGGGTGCCGCTGCTCGCAGGACCACCAATCCGCGCGTGGTTCAGCTTGCCGCGACGGCCTCCTGACCCGACAGGTATGGAGGGGACGCCTTGATTCCTGATCCACATCGAGGTATCCGACTCACCGCGCCCACGTGGGCTGTCGCATCGGCCGCATCGCCGAGACGCCCAGGACGCCCAGGACGCCCAGGACGTCCAAGACGCCCGGGACGCACGGATCACACCGCCCGCCCCCGCCCCCACAACTCCTCCGCATGCTCGGCGAAGCGGTCGAACATTCCCCCGTCCCCCTGGCGGCGGAAGTGCAGCAGCGGCGAATCATGGCCCACCAGCCGTGCCAGATGAGGCGTGACCAGCGCGTCCCCGTCGAAGCGGAAGACGGACAACGACACATGGTTCATGGCGTCCGCGGCGGCGGAGAACCGTGCCTCGACGCCCGGCGTGGCGGACAGCTTCGCGAGATGCTCCAGAGTGATCCGGATGCGCGTGGAGACCGACAGGGCCACGTTCTCGATCTCCTCACGCTCCCGGGTGACCTCGCTCTCCGGGTCGCCGAGCAGGAACCGTACGCGGCACCCCTGCTCGGCCTTACGCCGCAGGGTTTCCACGAACGCGGGTTGATCCAGCCACAGGAAGTAGTTGGTGTACCCCGCCAGGAAGATGTGCTCCGAGGCAGCCTCGACCTGTTCTCCCCATACCGAGGAAGGGCAGGCGGAACGGTACGGATAACTCCGCACGAGTTCACCGTCGGCGCCTGCCTTCGCCCTGTTCCGTACGGCCTTGGGCCACAACATAGCTGCCTCAACTCCCAACGCGGCGGCGGTGTCCTCTCTGTTCCTCGCGTGCGGGATCAACGCGTCATCGGCGAGCCAGCGCTCGACCGTCTTCCCCGTCACCCCTACGCGCAACGCCAGTTGGCGTGTGGAGACACCGGCGTCAGCCATAGCAGCACGTAACAAACCGTTCAAGATGTCCTCCGTGGACATTTGGGCGTTCTTCAAGGTACCGCTGTAACGCCCCAAAGCACCTGGCTCACGGCAGGATTCGTCCCTCTTGGGTGGCGAATCCGGTGAGCATGACGATCGACAACGGGCTCGTCCCACAACACCGTAAAAGCCTCGCCCGCCCGACATCCCGGCCAGGCCCTGCGCGGCCACATCCCTGCGCGCCTGTCCTCATCTGCGGGAGGGCTACGTGGCGTTGCGCGTCCGTGCCTTCCGGCCGGTGGGCGTACGTGGCGCCCTCTACCGTCCGGGGCTTCCGGCGCCGATTCCGGTCGGGGCGGTGGGAGTCGCCTACGACGATCCGGCGATCCGGTGGGTGCGGGCCGGGCAACTCATCATGCGGCTCGATGGCGTGGACATCGTGCGTCCGGCCTCGTGGGGCGGCGAGTGAGGTGATCCGCTACGCGTCGGGATCCCCCGGCCCGCCACCCCCTCACCCCTCCCCCAACCGCGCCCGATCAGCCGCCGCCCTCCCCTGGTGCCAGCCCTCCGCGTCGTTCAGGCCGCGGAGGCGGACGGGGGTGGTGTCGGGGAAGAGAGTGCCGGTGGTTTCCTCGACGGCCAGGGCGCGGGCGGCAAGGACGGGGAGGAGGTCGCCGGTGCCCGCCCCGGCGCCCCCGGCGGTGCCCGCGCCCGCATCCCGGGTGCTCGCCGCCTCGGCCGTAGCCGCTTCGGTCGCGGCCATCAGGCGGGTGCGGACGCGGTCGGCGTAGGCGACGAGGAAGGTCTGGCGGAAGTCGCGGGTGCGCCGGGCGCGGCCGCGGGTGTGGTGGGCGTCGGCGGCGCGGTGCATGGCGGTGGTGGCCTGGAGGAGGAGTGAGGTGTAGAGCAACTCCGTTGCCTCCAGGTCGGGTTCGTAGCCCACGAGGGTGGAGAAGGCGGCGTCGGACGACCAGACGGCCTGGCAGCGGTTGGCGGTGGCGACGGCGTCGAGGAGGAGGGCCTTGGCCTGTTCGTACGGGCCCTCGATGCCGATGCGGATCGCGCCGGGGCCGCCGCCCGCGGTCGCGTCGGCCCCGGCCAGCAGGGCCTCGTCGATGCTGTGACGGGCCATCAGCTCCTGGGCCTTGGCCGACAGTGCCTCGGCCTCCTCGGCGTAGTCGGTCGCCTCGGCCTTGGCCAGCAGGCCGCGGATCCGGCCGAGGGCGCGGGAGGCGCCGGGGGACGCGGCGCGGGCGGCGGGCGCCGGTGCGGCCGGGAGCGGGGCGAGGCGCGGCAGCCGGGCGAGGACGCGCAGGGCCAGGAGGACGGTGTACGCCGTCTCGAAGCGGGTGGTGCGGCGGCGGGCGGCGAGCGCGTCGAGGTAGCCGCCGTCGGACGGCCACCAGACCTCGGCGCCGAGCCGGCGCAGCTGGGCGTCCCAGCGGGCGGTGGCGGACGGCGGGCGGGTGCCGCGGCGGGCGTCGGCGGCGATGGCGTCCACGACGGGCCCGGCGTGCGCGGGGTCGGCGGCGTCGCGCCGGACGATGCGTTCCAGGTCGGCGGGTTCCCAGCCGCCCGCCCAGCAGCGGCGTACGGCGTCGGTGGCGGCGCGGACGACGGCGGCGGAGACCGCTTCCCAGCCCTCGGGGGCGGCGGCGAGCCGGGAGGCGCCGGCCTCGGCCGCGTCCTCGGCGGGCCCGCCGTCGGCGGCGTAGCGGACGGCGCCGAGGATCTCGCCGAGCAGGGCGTCGGCGTTGCCGTGCCGCCCGCCGGGGCGCCCCTCGGTACGGCCGCCGCCCCCGTGTTGGCCCCGGCCGTTGTCCGTACGTGCGCTCATCCGGTCACTGTACGGAGCTCTCGCCCGGTCGCGGCGCGGAGGGGACGAGGACGGGCCGGGGCCGGGCGCGGCGCACCGCGCCCGTCGCCGTCGGCGTCGGCGTTGGCGTCAGGACGCCGACCCGCCCAGCGCGCTGCCCGCCACCCACTGCTGCCAGCCCATGTTCCACCCGTTGAGACCGTTGTCCGGCTTGATCGTGTGGTCGGGGGAGTTGACGACGGTGACGACGTCGCCGATCAGCGAGTGGGTGAAGAACCACGCGCCGTCCGTGGACGGGTCGCCGGCGCCCTTGGCGTCCGGCAGGCCGATGCAGCCGTGGCTGGTGTTGACGTTGCCGAAGATGCCCTTGCCCCAGTAGTTGCCGTGGATGAAGGTGCCGGAGGTCGACAGGCGCATGGCGTGCGGGACGTCGGGGATGTCGTACTCGCCCTTGCCGTCGTTGTTGGTGAAGCCGACGGTGGAGCCGTCCATCCGGGTCTGCTCGTACTTCTCGGAGATGACCATCCGGCCGTTGTAGGTCGGGTGGTCCGCGCTGCCGGCCGAGATCGGGATGGTCTTGAGGGTCTTGCCGTCGCGCACCACCGTCATGAGGTGCGTCTTCGCATCGACGGTGGAGACCTGCGAACGGCCGACATGGAAGTGGACGGTCTTGTTCTGGACGCCCCGCACGCCGGACGACGCCTGTACGCCGTCGAGGGCGAGCTTCACGGTGATGTCGGAGTTCGCCTTCCAGTACTCCTGGGGGCGGAAGTCCAGGCGGGTGTTGTCGAACCAGTGGCCGACGACCTTCTGGTTGCTGCTGGCGGCGACGGTGATCGCGGACTCGACGGCCTTCTTGTCCTTGACCGGCTTGTCGAAGTGGATCGAGACCGGCATGCCGACGCCGACGGTGGCGCCGTCCTCGGGCGTGAAGTTGCCGATGAAGCTGTTCGCTGGGGAGACGGTGGTGAAGGTGGAGTTCTCGACCGCCTTGCGGCCCTCGGAGTCCACGGCGTGCGCGGTGATCTTGTACTTCGTCGCGCGGGCGAGGTCCTGCGACGGCTTCCAGGACGAGCCGTCGGCGGAGAGCGTGCCGCCGACGGTCTTCTTGGACTCGACGGCGGTCATGGTGACCGAGGTGAGCTTGCCGCTCTTGACGGTGACCTTCGCGTCCTTGCTGATGCCCGCGGTGGACGAACCGTCCTTGGGAGTGATCTTGATTTTGGCGTGTGAGGCGTCCTGTGCCGCGGCCTTGTCGACCTGCAGGGACCTCTCCTGCGCGCGGGTGGAACCGCTGCTCGCGTGGCTGTCGCCGCCGTCCGCGCCGCTCGCACTGCCGCACGCCGAGAGCACGACCACGCCCCCGGCCAGCGCGGCGGTGGCTATGAAGCCCTTGCGGCGCTTGCTGTCCGTCATCACACGCTTCTCCATTGGTCCGATAGGAATCCCCGAGCAGCAGACCGGGGCAGCCTCCCCGGCCGACGTCCAGGAAACGCCATTTTTCCCGTGGTTCGCGCCTCATTCGGACAAAGTGTGGGCAACGACACGCAATGCGGGCACACGCCCCGGAGACGCCGTGGATCATGGCCCGAACCCGCCGCGGGCCCGCGATTCCGGGCCCGTACGGGGTGCGTTTCCCCCCTCGTACGGGACAGAGATCGGCCCTCGTACGACGGGTGCCGTACGAGGGCCGTGGGGGCGCCGGGGCGGGGGCGCGGGGGCTCCCGGAGGGGCGCGCGGGCAGGGGTCACGCTCCGTGACGACGGGGCCGGATCAGACCTCCTCCTCGACGGGGGCGGCATCGCTCGCCAGATCCCACTCGTCGGCGTCCCACGCCGCGTCGGGGTCGTAGTCGGTCCGCTCCTCGCAGCTCCAGGACGCCTGCGCGAGGGCCGTGCCGGGGACGGCGGTGACCAGGTCGGACGGGTCGACAAGGTGGGCCAGCGCCTCCGCCGGGTCCTCGCGTACCGCCTCCTGGGCCTGGTGGCGTCCACCGTCCGGGAGGGAGGGGTCGGCGGCGACGTGGTCGAGCGCCGCGGCGGTCAGCAGACCGGGGTCGGTGACCTCCATGACCAGTTCGATATGAAGCCGTACAAACCGTGATGTCTCGCCATTGCTCATGGGACGGAGCGTAAGCACTCCGGGGCCCGACTTCCCCGCGACCCGCGGCGGTCACTAACATCTGAGGTCAGCGGCCAATTCGCCGGACCTGCAAGGGGGATTGTCCTGTGACCGCACGCCGACCACTGCTGACCGCCGCAGCCGCGGGGTCGGTGCTGATCGCCCTGTGGTTCGTCCCGACCGCGCATGCGATCGTCGGCGCCCCCGACGCCCCGGCCACCGGCGCGCGGACCACCGCCACCACCGTCTCGGACGGTGGTACCCATGGCTCCGCTGCGGTGACCTCCGCCGAGACCTCCGCCGGCCGGAACGGCCCCGCCACGGTGCTGCGGACCGACGGCGCATCCGCCCGCTCCCTCGCCGAAACCGGCTCCCCGGACACCACCCCGTACGTCATCGGCGGCGCCGCCTGCCTGGCCCTCGGCGCCGGACTGGTCAGCTACTCCGTACGGCGCAGCCACGACGGGGCGCTCTAGGGCATACGTGCACGGCGGCCGTCCCTCGGGGGCGACCGCCGTTCGTCACGTCCCGACCGCTCAGGCCAGCGGGCCGGTGACCGTCTCCGCGGCGGTGATCAGGGCGCCGGAGCGGACGAACGCGTAGGCGCGCTCCAGGTCGGGCGCGAGGAAGCGGTCGCCGCCGGGGCCCGCGATCCCGGCCTCGCGGGCCGCGGCCACCACGGCGCGGGTGGTGGGCGACAGCCGGGCGCCGTCCCGCAGCTCCACCGCGCGGGCCGCCGCGTACAGCTCGACGGCGAGGATCCGGGCGAGGTTGTCGACGGCGGTACGCAGCTTGCGCGCCGCCGACCAGCCCATGGAGACGTGGTCCTCCTGCATGGCGGAGGACGGGATGGAGTCGACGGAGGCGGGCGCCGCGAGCCGCTTCATCTCGCTGACCAGCGCCGCCTGCGTGTACTGGGCGATCATCAGGCCGGAGTCGACGCCCGGGTCGTCGGCGAGGAAGGCGGGCAGGCCGTGCGAGCGGTTCTTGTCCAGGAGCCGGTCGGTGCGGCGCTCGGCGATGGAGCCGAGATCGGCGGCGGCGATGGCGAGGAAGTCCAGGGCGTACGCGACGGGCGCGCCGTGGAAGTTGCCGTTGGACTCGACGCGGCCGTCGGAGAGGACCACCGGGTTGTCCACGGCGGCGGCCAGTTCGCGGTCGGCGACGAGCCGGGCGTGGTCGAGGGTGTCCCGGCCGGCGCCCGCGACCTGCGGGGCGCAGCGGATCGAGTAGGCGTCCTGGACGCGCGGCGCGTCGTCCTGGTGGTGGCCGGTGAGGCCCGAACCGGCAAGGACCTTGCGCATGTTGGCGGCGGCCGCGGCCTGGCCGGGGTGCGGCCGGATGGCGTGCAGCTCGGGCGCGAGAACCTTGTCGGTGCCGAGCAGCGCCTCCAGGGAGAGCGCGGCGGTGATGTCGGCGCAGGTGTACAGCCGGGCGAGGTCGGCGCAGGCCATGACCAGCATGCCGAGCATGCCGTCGGTGCCGTTGAGGAGCGCCAGGCCCTCCTTCTCGCGCAGTTCGACGGGGGCGATGCCGTGCGCGGCGAGGAGGTCGGCGGCGGGCGCCTCGGTCCCGTCGGGGCCCTCGGCGTCGCCCTCGCCCATCAGCGTCAGGGCGCAGTGCGACAGCGGCGCGAGATCGCCGGAGCAGCCGAGCGAGCCGTATTCGTGGACGACGGGGGTGATCTGGGCGTTGAGCAGCGCGGCCATGGTCTCGACGACGAGGGGGCGGACGCCGGTGTGGCCCGAGGCGAGGGTTTTGAGGCGCAGGAACATCAGGGCGCGGACCACCTCGCGCTCGACATGCGGGCCCATCCCGGCGGCGTGCGAGCGGACGATGTTGCGCTGGAGCCGGGCGCGCAGCCCGGGGCTGATGTGGCGGACGGCGAGGGCGCCGAAGCCGGTGGAGACGCCGTAGACGGGATCGGGCCTGGCCGCGAGGTCGTCGATGACGGCGCGGGAGGCGGCGACGGCCGCGAGGGCGTCCTCGGAGAGGACGACCCGGGCGGCGCCGCGGGCCACGGCGAGGACATCCTCGGCGGTCGCGCCGGACGTCCCGAGCACCACAGTGCGCATATCCATATTCACGAACAGTAGAGAGTGAATTCCGGGATGTCACTACCCTGTTCCCGCACGACTCCTGGGCCCCACACGTCACCTGCGGCCCGGCCGTTCCGGGGGCCGAACCGGTGCCTGCGGCCCGCGCCCGGAGCTCCCCGCCCCGTACCGCCCTCACCGCCGGAACCGCCTCCGCTCCGTCCCCGGCCGCCGCTCCGGAGTGTCCGCGAGACGTACGACGGGATCGTCGGGACCGCCGTGCCGGCCGGCCACCACCGGCTCCGGGGCGCGGGCGGCCTTCGCCCGGTACTGCGCGGCGTCGGCGAGGCGGAAGAGGCGCCGGGCGGTGCGCACCGGGCCAATCGGGTCGCCGGTCGAGGCGACGCCGACCGCGACGCCGTCCCCGAGCCCCAACTCCGCCGCCTTTACGCAGAGTTCGGCGGCAGCCCCGACCACGTCGTCGGGGGGCGGGCCGACCGCGAGGAGGCAGAACTCGTCGCCGCCGAGCCGGGCGGCGAGGGTGCCGGGCAGCCGTGCACCGCAGAGCGAGAGGACCGAGCCGAATCGTTCCAGCAGACGGTCGCCGACCGCGTGGCCGCGCGAATCGTTGACCTGTTTGAGGCCGTTGAGGTCGCAGACCACCAGGCTGACCACGACCGCCTCCCGGCGGTGCGCCTCCAGCGCCTCGTCCAGCCGCATGTCGACGGCGCGGCGGTTGGCGAGCCCGGTCAGCGCGTCGGTGAAGGCCAGCCGCCGGGCCTCCGCCAGCCGCTCGGTCTGCGCGATCCCGGCGGCCGTCACGGCGGCCAGCACCGTCGCGAACTCCGCGTCCGCCGCCCCGAACACCGGCTCCCCCACAGCCCGCGCCACATACAGCTCGCCCCACGCACGCCCGCGCAGCACCAGCGGCGCCACCACACAGCAGCCCCGGCCACGGCGGCGCAGCGCGGCCACCCGCCGCCGGTTGGCGCTCCCGCCGCCCTCCGGGGCGACGGCCGTCACCTGCGCCGGGGCGGACAGCGGCGCGTCCGGAGGGCGGGCCGCCATGGGCACCACGGAGAGCGGCGCGCCGCTCGTCACGCAGGGCCCGTCGGCGCGCTCCACCCATGCGTCGGGCCCGCCGCCGGACGTCCGCCGCTCGTGCGGGAGGCCGACGATCTCCGGGAACTCGTGCACCGGATACGACTCGTCCTCCGGGAACTCCTGCTCGCCGTCGGCGAGTTCGCCGACGTTGACCAGCACCCGCAGCTTTCCCCGTTCGCGTTCCCACTTCGAGATCGCGGCGAAGGAGCCGCCCAGGGCCAGCCGTACGCTCTGCGCCGCGGCGTGCGCGGATTCGCGCGGTGTGTGCGCCGCCGCCATCGCCTGCGCCAACCCCACCACGGCCCGCAGCCTCGCATCGCCCTCGTCCGTCACCGGGCCCTCACATTCCGTCACCGTGAGCACACTCTGTACTACAGCGTAGGAATGTTTAACCCGTTTCGCCCCTTACGCGCGACTCCCACACGGGGACGTCATCCTCACCCACGGTGATCTACGCCGCCCGCGGGGACGGAGGGGCGGACGGGGCGCGGCACGGGGGCGCGGACCGGCGGGCCGGGCGCCCCGCGCCCCGCGCCCCGGCGCCGCGCCTCACTCCCCGGGCCAGTCCGGGTCCCGCTTCTCGTTGAACGCCGCGACGCCCTCGGCGCGGTCGCCCGAGAAGGCCACGCTGCGCCAGGCGGCGTCCTCGACCTCCAGACCGGCCCGCAGATCGAGACCGTGGCCCAGCCGCATCGCCCGCTTCGCGGCGCGCAGCCCCACCGGCGAGTTCCGTGCGATCCGCGCGGCCAGCTCCAACGCCTCCGCCCGGTCCGCTCCGTCCGCCGCGAGCTGATCGACCAGCCCCAGCCGCACGGCCTCCTCGGCGCGCACCCGGCGGGCGGTGAAGACGAGTTCGGCGGCGCGCGCCGCCCCCACCCGGCGCGGCAGCAGCTGCGTCCCGCCGCCACCGGGGATGACACCCACCGACACCTCGGGCAGCCCGACCACCGCGCTGCCGTCCGCCACGATCAGATCGCAGGCCAGCGCCAGCTCGAAGCCGCCGCCGAGCGCGTAACCGTGCACCGCGGCGACGGTGGGCTGCGGCAGCTCCAGGACGCCGGTGTAGGCGGCGCGGGTGCGCGGGCGCTGCCGCAGCAGGTCCGCGTCGGTGAAGGAGTTGCGCTCCTTGAGGTCGGCGCCGACGCAGAACGCCCGCTCATGGGTGGAGGTGAGGACGACCGCCCGTACGGCGGCGTCGGCGGCGAGGGACGCGCACGCCTCCGCCAGCGCGTCGGCCATCGCCGTCGAGACCGCGTTCATCGCCTCGGGCCGGTCCATGACCAGCTCCGCCACGTAGCCGCGCCGCTCCACGCGGACCCATTCGCCGAACCGCTGCATACGACCCTCCCGGTTAACGACCGTTGATTCGGTTTCGCCGGGATCATGTCAGGTCAGGACGTGCGGGAACAGGGCCGACCGGCCCGGCCGGGACTCGCGGTCACGCGGGGCCACCCCGGGCACGCCGCCCCGGGGCCACCCCGGGCACGCCGCGCCCGGGACCGCCCCCGGGCGCGGCGCCTCACCCGCGCCGGGTCAGCTGCCAGGGCTCGACGACGCCCAGACCACGCACCGGCCGCTGGTACATCGGCTGGAGCGCGAAGCGGTACGTCGGCAGCTCCGGCGTCAGACCGCTCGCCGCCGCCTCCGCCGCGGCCTTCTCCGCGGCCGCGGCGGCCGCCTCGGAGACCGGGGCGTCGCCGGTGCGGCCCAGCTCCTCCGCGAACGCCTGGTCCACGAAGACGGCGTCCTTCGGCGCTATCGACGTCAGACGGCTGGCGAGGTTGACGGTCGTGCCGAACACATCGCCCATCCGCGTCGTGACGGTGCCGAAGGCGATGCCGACGCGCAGCTCCGGCATGGTCTCGTCGTGCGTCATGGTCTCGATGAGCCGCAGCCCGATCTCGGCGGCGACCCCGGCGTCGTCGGCGGAGAACAGCACCTCGTCGCCGAGCGTCTTGATCAACCGGCCGCCGTGGGCGGCGACCAGGTCGGAGCAGGTGGTCTCGAACGCCTCGACCAGCTCGCCCAATTCCTCCTCCTCCAGCCGCCGGGTCAGCCGGGTGAAGCCCACCAGGTCGGCGAAGCCGACGGCGAGCCGCCGGTCGACCATCTCGTCGTCGTCCTGCGCGCGCACGACCCGTCCGGTGGCGGCGGCCAGCTGGCGCCGCCAGACGTACACCAGGAACTCCTCCAGCTCCGGCAGGAGCAGTTCGACCAGCGGGTACGTGATCTCCGTACGGGTCATGCCGGAGTCCTGGGGCTCGGTGAGGCCCTCCAGGAAGGAGTCGATCTGCCAGTCGGCGAGCCGGGCGGTGGTCTGGCCCGTGGAGCGCGCCACCTGGACGGCCATCGCCTCGCTCAGCAGCCCGGCCTCGACGAGACCCGCCAGCCGCCGCAGCGCCAGCACATCGGCCTCGGTCAGCGCCTTGACCTGCCCGATGTCGGCAAAGCCCATGGCGCGCCAGAACCGGGCCGCCAGATCCATCGAGACCCCGGCGCTGCGGGCCGCCTGGAACGGCGTGTAGCGGCGGTCGGCGCCGAGGATCAGCTGTTCCAGGCGGATGGCGATGGTGTCGTCGGGGTCGGCGGGCGTGGCGCCCTGTGCCCCGGACGCCGCGCCGGAGGGCGCCCCGGGCGGGGGCCCGTCCGTGGCCGCGGGGGCCGCCGCGTCGTCGGGACCCCGCTCACCGGGGCCGTCGTCGGATGCGGCGTCGCCGGAGCCCGTGGCGGGTCCGTCCGGCGCGGCCGCGCTCTCGGGCAGTCCGCCGCCCGCGTCGCCGGCGGTCACCGCCCGCTCCCTGTCCGCTCCCTGCGCACTGCCCTTCCGATCACTGCTCGCCGGTGGCCCGCTCCCCGGCGGGCCGCCTCAACGATACGGCAGGTGTGCTCTGGCTCACTCTCCCGTGCCCGGTCAGGGCCGTCCGACCGGCGGCACCGCCCGGCGTTTCGGCCACCGGCACCGCCGTCCGCGGCCGGTCAGCTGTAGTCGCCGCCGTCCGTGTCCGGCCGCAGGTGGACGATGTCACCGGCGCCCACCGGCTGCTGCACGCCGTCCCCGGTCGCGAGGATCAGCCGCCCGTCCCCGTCGAGGGCCACCGCCTCGCCGCGGACCGCCCGGCCGCCGGGCAGTTCGGCGCGGACCGCGCGGCCCAGGGTGGCGCAGCCCGCGACGTACGCCTCCTGCACCCCGCTCGCCACGGGGTCGCCGTCCGCGTCCTGCCAGGCGGCGTACCAGGTCTCCAGGGAGCGCAGCACGGCCCGCAGCAGGGTGTCACGGTCGGTGGTGTGCGCACCGGCCAGGGCGAGGGAGGTGGCGGTGGGCACCGGCAGCTCGTCCTCGCGCAGCGACACGTTGAGGCCCATGCCGAGGACGACGCCGTCCCCGGCGCGCTCGGCGAGGATGCCCCCGGCCTTCCGCTCGGCGCCGTCCACGGTCAGCAGGACGTCGTTGGGCCACTTGAGTGCGGTGTCCACGCCCGCCGCCCGGGAGAGCGCGGTGGCGGTGGCGACCCCGGCGAGCAGCGGCAGCCAGCCCCAGCGCTCCTGGGGGACGCGCGGGGTCAGCACCACGGAGACGAAGATCCCGGAGCGGGGCGGCGCGCTCCAGCGGCGGTCCAGACGGCCGCGGGCGGCGGTCTGCTCCTCGGCGACGAGCACGGCGCCCTCAGGCGCGCCGGCGGCGGCCCGCAGCGCGAGGTCGGTGTTGGTGGAGCCGGTGGCGTCGACGACGTCGAGCGCGGTCCACAGGGAGCCGGGGCGCAGCAGGGCCCGCCGGAGCGCCCGGACGTCGAGCGGTGGCCGCTCCAGATCGCTCCAGCGGCCGCCACCGGCCGCGCCGGGGCCGTCCCCGGGCTCCGGCGAGCGGCCGTCTTTGTCCTGGTTTTCCGGCGGTTGAGGTGTCATGGAACCAGCCTAGGTGTGGTCAACGACGCAGTGCCGCTGAGCACCCCCGCCGATACGCTACGAAGCGGTAGCAAGGCCGTACGTCCCCCCGTACGCGCCCCAGTCCAGGACGAGCAGGAGCCGCATCCCGATGTCCGAGCCGGAAGCACACCTGACCACCACCGCGGGCAAACTGGCGGATTTGCAGCGGCGGATCGACGAAGCCACCCACGCCGGTTCCGCCCGCGCGGTGGAAAAGCAGCACGCGAAGGGCAAGTTGACCGCGCGTGAGCGCATCGGCCTGCTCCTCGACGAGGGCTCGTTCGTCGAGCTCGACGAGTTCGCCCGGCACCGGTCGACCAATTTCGGGCTGGAGAAGACCCGCCCGTACGGCGATGGCGTGGTCACCGGCTACGGCACGGTCGACGGCCGCCCGGTCGCGGTGTTCTCGCAGGACTTCACGGTCTTCGGCGGCGCGCTCGGCGGCGTCTTCGGCGAGAAGATCGTCAAGGTGATGGACTTCGCGCTGAAAAACGGCTGCCCGGTCATCGGCATCAACGACTCCGGTGGCGCGCGCATCCAGGAGGGCGTGGTCTCGCTCGGCATGTACGGCGAGATCTTCCGCCGTAACACGCATGCTTCCGGCGTGATCCCGCAGATCTCGCTGGTCGTCGGCCCGTGCGCGGGCGGCGCGGTCTACTCCCCCGCGATCACCGACTTCACGGTGATGGTGGACCAGACGTCGCACATGTTCATCACCGGGCCCGACGTCATCAAGACCGTCACCGGTGAGGACGTCGGCTTCGAGGAGCTGGGCGGCGCCCGCACCCACAACGCCACCTCCGGCGTCGCGCACCACATGGCGTCCGACGAGAAGGACGCCATCGACTACGTCAAGGCGCTGCTGTCGTACCTGCCGTCCAACAACCTCTCCGAGCCGCCCGCCTTCCCCGAGGAGGCGGACCTGGAGACGTCGGACCACGACCGCGAACTGGACACGCTGATCCCGGACTCGGCGAACCAGCCGTACGACATGGTCACCGCGATCGAGCACATCCTGGACGACGGGGAGTTCCTGGAGGTCCAGTCGCTGTACGCGCCGAACATCCTCACCGGCTACGGCCGCGTCGAGGGCCACTCGGTGGGCGTCGTCGCCAACCAGCCGATGCAGTACGCGGGCACCCTCGACATCAAGGCGTCCGAGAAGGCCGCCCGCTTCGTGCGGACCTGCGACGCGTACAACATCCCCGTCCTGACCTTCGTGGACGTGCCCGGCTTCCTGCCCGGCACGGACCAGGAGTGGGACGGCATCATCCGCCGCGGCGCCAAGCTGATCTACGCCTACGCGGAGGCGACGGTCCCGCTGATCACCGTGATCACCCGCAAGGCGTTCGGCGGCGCATACGACGTCATGGGCTCCAAGCACCTGGGCGCGGACCTCAACCTCGCCTGGCCGACCGCGCAGATCGCCGTCATGGGCGCGCAGGGCGCCGTCAACGTCCTGCACCGCCGCGCCCTCGCCGCCATCGAGGACCCCGAGGCGCAGGACGCCCGCCGCCAGGAGCTGATCCAGGAGTACGAGGACGCGCTGCTCAACCCGTACGTGGCGGCCGAGCGCGGCTATGTCGACGCGGTGATCATGCCGTCGGAGACGCGGCGCCATCTCGTCCGCGGGCTGCGCGCCCTGCGCAACAAGCGCGAGGCGCTGCCCCCGAAGAAGCACGGCAACATCCCGCTGTAGCCCGCGCCGTAGGAGGTCGAGATCATGATCAAGGTCGTACGGGGCAACCCCACGCCCGAGGAGCTGGCCGCCGCGCTCGCGGTGGTGCAGGTCCGCGCCGCCGCGGCCACCGGCGCCGAGCCGGATGCGACGCCGGTCTCGGAGTGGTCCGATCCGGCGGCGCGCATCCCGGCCCGCCGGACCCCGCACCCGGGGCCGCGCGCCTGGCGCACCAGCTACTGGCCGCGCTGACCCGGCCCCGCCGCCCCGGCGGTAGGTGAGGTACGTCGCACACGCCACGTTCGCCCCGGTCTCCGGGACGGGCGTTCCGTGCGCAAGGGCGCCTGAGTACGCGTACTCAGGCGCCCGCGGCGTGACCGGCGCACGCACGGAACCCTGCTGGAGTCCCAGCAGCCCGACGAGCCGCCCGAGGAGCGCCGGGCAGCGCCA
>NZ_JBHYGX010000006.1:18300-67183 GCF_042739975.1 Streptomyces sp. NPDC059080 | reverse complement strand
CGCGACCCCCGCGAGCGCGCCTTCCCGTGGCCTCGGCAGCGTGAGACCAGACTCCGCGCCCCCCCGCGGCGTGACGGGCGCAGGATCGGAACCATGCTGTGGTCCGATCCGCCCGACGAGCCTCCCGAGGAGCTGCGGCATGCGCAGAAGCGGCTCCGCCGGATGGGTGTCGTGATGGCGGTGGCCTCGATGCTCACCATGGTGTTGCTGGCCGGGCGTTGACGTGTCATCGTTCCCGCCGCCCGGCTCGGGACTGCTCCACCACCGAGGACGCGCACCGGACCGCGGCTGGTTCCACCTCCCGGTCCGGGCGGTTGTCCACAGGTCCCGCCGCGCCGCTCCGGCGCTCCGTACGATGGCGGGCATGACCGAAGAGCCCCGCCCCCGCCGTCTCGTCCTCGCCTCCCAGTCGCCCGCGCGCCTGGGCCTGCTCCGGCAGGCCGGGCTGGCCCCCGAGGTGATCGTCAGCGGGGTCGACGAGGACGCACTCACCGCGCCCACCCCCGGCGAGCTGGCCCGCGTCCTGGCCGAGGCCAAGGCCACCACGGTCGCCGCCCGCCCGGAGGCCGCCGGGGCGCTGGTCATAGGTTGCGACTCGGTCCTGGAGCTGGACGGCCGGGCACTGGGCAAGCCCGCCGACGCCGAGGACGCCACCGCCCGCTGGAAGGCGATGCGCGGCCGCTCCGGCGTGCTGCGCACCGGCCACTGCGTCATCGACACCGCCCACGGCCGCCGCACCTCCGCCACCGCCTCGACCACGGTCCGCTTCGGCGAGCCGGACGACGCCGAGATCGCCGCCTACGTCGCCAGCGGCGAACCGCTCCACGTCGCCGGTGCCTTCACCCTCGACGGCCGCTCGGCACCGTTCATCGACGGCATCGACGGCGACCCGGGCAACGTCATCGGCCTCTCCCTCCCCCTGCTCCGCCGCCTCCTGGCCGAGCTGAACATCCGCCTCACGGATTTGTGGGCGTAAGCCACCGGGCTCACGCCGAGGTGGGTGCAGCCGGGGCCGGGCCGTCCGGCTCCGCGCCGGCCCCGGCGTCCGGGACGGCGGGCCGTTCGCCGTACGCCACCAGCGTCAGCACCAGCAGGGCGAGGACGGCCATCAGCGCAGCGAAGGCGAGCCAGCCGACCATGCCGACGGCGAAGGCGCCGAGCACCGCGTGCACCACGGCGCAGCAGATCAGCGCGGCCCGGGCGAGGGTGCCGGGCGGACGGTCGCGGAGCGCGGTGCGCAGCAGCAGGGCGGCGCAGCCGAGGAGGTAGAGCGCGGCGACCGCACCGGCGGCCAGCGCGCCCGTGGTCATCGCGCCGGGCCGCAGCCCCGCCAGGGACATCTGCTGCCGGTCGACGACGATGCTCAGGATCCAGTTCAGCAGGACGACGCCGCCCGCCTCCAGGATCAGCACCACGGCCCCCACAACCGCCACCGGTCTCCGCGTTGCCACCGCCCCCACCTGCTTCCGTCCGTACCGATCCGCCCTTACCGGCGGGCCGTACGCCCCGCCGCCGTGCGCCCGCGTGGAGCGGGCCGTGCCGTGTTACCGCGAGTACAGAAGACAGCGCGCACGCTACTAACGGGTAACGGCCGGGGCAAGAGTTCTGCACGCTCCGGATCACGGCACCCGGCGCGCCCCCCGAGGGGTCCCGGGCGCCGCGCCGGGCGCAAACTTTCCTTCGCCCATTCGTAGGGACTCCACAAAGAATTGACGGTCCGCCGCCCGCGCGCGGGCAGAGACCTAGACCACATCAAGCCGCCCGTCCGCCGCCGCGGAACCGGGCCTACCCTGGGCTGTCAGGGGGCTTCGCACCCCTCACTGGCGCACGTGCCACGCTCCGTGTGGGCAAGGTCACCCCGGGGAACGGGTCGGCACACGGTGTCGCCAGTCCCTAAACTCGCTGCGTTCAGTGTGTTGTGTTGCGGCGTAGCGCCAAGGAAGGACCCATCGTGCGCAAGGTGCTCATCGCCAACCGTGGCGAAATCGCTGTCCGCGTAGCCCGTGCATGCCGGGACGCCGGAATCGGGAGTGTGGCGGTCTACGCCGACCCCGACCGGGACGCCCTGCACGTCCGCGCGGCCGACGAGGCATACGCCCTGGGCGGTGACACCCCGGCCACCAGCTACCTCGACATCGCCAAGGTCCTCCAGGCTGCCAAGGACTCCGGCGCGGACGCCATCCACCCCGGCTACGGCTTCCTCTCCGAAAACGCCGAGTTCGCCCAAGCCGTCCTCGACGCCGGCCTGACCTGGATCGGCCCGCCCCCGCACGCCATCCGCGACCTCGGCGACAAGGTCGCCGCCCGCCACATCGCCCAGCGCGCCGGCGCCCCCCTGGTCGCCGGCACCCCCGACCCCGTCTCCGGCGCGGACGAGGTCGTCGCCTTCGCCAAGGAAAACGGCCTGCCGATCGCCATCAAGGCAGCCTTCGGCGGCGGCGGCCGCGGCCTCAAGGTCGCCCGCACCCTCGAAGAAGTCCCGGAACTGTACGACTCCGCGGTCCGCGAAGCCGTCGCCGCCTTCGGCCGCGGCGAATGCTTCGTCGAGCGCTACCTCGACCGCCCCCGCCACGTCGAAACCCAGTGCCTGGCCGACAAGCACGGCAACGTCGTCGTCGTCTCCACCCGCGACTGCTCCCTCCAGCGCCGCCACCAAAAACTCGTCGAAGAAGCTCCGGCACCGTTCCTGAGCGACGAGCAGAACACCGAGCTCTACCGCGCCTCCAAAGCCATCCTCAAGGAAGCCGGCTACGAAGGCGCCGGCACCTGCGAATTCCTCGTCGGCCAGGACGGCACCATCTCCTTCCTGGAGGTCAACACCCGCCTCCAGGTCGAACACCCGGTCACCGAAGAAGTCAGCGGCCTCGACCTGGTCCGCGAGATGTTCCGCATCGCCGACGGCGAAGCACTCGGCTACGACGACCCGCCGCTGCGCGGCCACTCCTTCGAATTCCGCATCAACGGCGAAGACCCCGGCCGCGGCTTCCTCCCCGCCCCCGGCACCGTCACCACCTTCGACGCACCCACCGGCCCGGGCGTCCGCCTGGACGCAGGCGTCGAATCCGGCAGCGTCATCGGCCCGGCCTGGGACTCCCTGCTCGCCAAACTCATCGTCACCGGCGCCACCCGCCACCAGGCCCTCCAACGCGCCGCCCGCGCCCTCAACGAATTCACCGTGGAGGGTATGGCCACCGCCATTCCCTTCCACCGCACGGTCGTGACGGACCCGGCGTTCGCGCCCGAACTGACCGGCTCGACCGGTCCGTTCACGGTCCACACGCGGTGGATCGAGACGGAGTTCGTCAACACCATCCCGCCGTTTGCCGCCACCGGCAGCGACGAGGCGGAAGCCGACGCCCGCGAGACGGTCGTGGTGGAGGTCGGCGGCAAGCGCCTGGAGGTGTCCCTGCCCTCGTCGCTGGGGATGCCGCTGGCCCGTGCCGCCGTCGCCGGGGGTGCCAAGCCCAAGCGCAAGGCAGCCAAGAAGTCCGGCTCCGCCGCCTCCGGCGACACCCTCGCCTCCCCCATGCAAGGCACCATCGTCAAGGTCGCCGTCGAAGAAGGCCAGACCGTCGCCGAAGGCGAACTCGTCGTCGTCCTCGAAGCGATGAAGATGGAACAGCCCATCAACGCCCACCGCGCCGGCACCGTCAAGGGCCTCACCGCCGAAGTCGGCGCCGCCCTCACCTCCGGCGCCCTCATCTGCGAAATCAAGGACTGACGTCCGGACATACGCAACGGAAGCCCCGGCACGCCTGTGCCGGGGCTTCCGCGTGCCCGGGGCCGCCCGGGGCGCGGGCCCGGCCGACGGGGCGCGCACGTGAGGTCCGCGCGCCCCGGGCGGTCCGCCCGTCACGACGCACCCACCACGTCCTCCGGGAAGGTCAGCTCCTTGCTCATCCACCGCAGCGCGGCAGGCAGTTCGCGGCGCCAGGTGGCGAAGTTGTGGCTGCCCTGGTCGAGGAGGACGGTGTCCGCCCGCATCGGCGGCCGGACGGCGGCCAGGAACTCCCGGGCCGCCGGGTAGTTCTTCTCGCCGTGGCGGCTGGTCCCGATCAGCACCGACACCCGCGGCGGCGGCAGATGGCGCAGCCGCCACATCAGATCGTGCTCCTCACGGCGGCGCACCCGGTCGCGGCCGCCACCGAAGAGATCGCCGGTGGTCGGGTCGGGGGTGACCTTGTAGTCCGGGGAGAGCGCCGCCGCCGCGGTGTACGTCTCGGGGTGGCGCATGGCGAGCTGGAGCGCGCAGCTGCCGCCGGAGGAGTAGCCGAGGACGCCCCAGCCGCCGGGGTCGTGGCCGACCCGGTAGTGGGACCGCAGGGCGTCCGGCACGTCCCGCGCGAAGAACGTCTCGGCCTGCGGGCCCCCGGGCACGTCGACGCACTGGGTGTCCCGGGGCGGGGCGACGGTGGGCCGCAGCATCACGATGACGGTGGGCTGCACGGCGCCGGTGCGCTGGAGCGCCGCCGCGGTCTGCGGCAGCCTCAGATGCTGTCCCAGCAGGTAGATGCCGCCCGGGTAGCCGCTGAGCGCCACGACGACGGGGAATCTCTGGCGGGCGTAGGCGTCCTGGAAGTACTGCGGCGGCAGATAGACGTACGCCGGGTCCACCAGCCGGGTCCGCCTGCCGACGATCCGTACGGTCTCCACCTTCCCGGCCGTCGCGGGCGGCCCCTTGGGCAGGCCGTGCACCTTGTCGAGCCCTTCCGGGCCGGACGGCTGGACGAGTCCCTGCGCCGGGTCCCCGGCGGGGCCGACGCCCGTGGCCCCGCCCCATTTGGCGACCGCGCCGGGGGCGTCGTCGTAGAGGCCGAGGAGTTCGTGCCAGGAGCCGTAGAACTGGAAGTTGACGTTGACGGCGAGGGCGAGCGCCGCGACGAGGGCGAGCTGGGTGGCGAGGAGGGAGCCGAGACGGCCGAGCAGGGCCCGCGGGCCGCGCCCGGCGAAGCGCGGCCACAGGCGGCAGGTCAGCGCGACCGCGGCCAGGACGGCCAGGACGGCGGCGTACAACAGTGGGCGGCTGGTCAGCCCCATGGCGTCTTCCCCAGGTCTTGGGAGGCCCGCGGGGCGCACGCCCGCGCCGACCCCTCGGTGTACCGGCGGCCCGGGGCACGCACCGGCCCGGAACACCTTGTTGCGCCAGGTTTGATGGTGTTCGGGGGCGCGGCGTTGCGGCCCGCCACGGTGTTCGGCGAGGTGTCGCCGGACGGCCACCGGGCATTGGGACGCGGGCCCCTGCCCGTCCACCGTCCGGGACCGGGGGCGCCCGTCAGGGGCGCGCGCGGCGGCCCCGTGCGCCCCCGGCGGGCGGCCCGCCGCGGCCCCGGTCAGTGGCATCCTGGAGCCACCGGGCCGGGACCGGCCGGGGTGAGGAAGGACGGCGATGGCGACCGAGACGGCAGGGCGGCGGCCGGCCGCGCAGCGGAGCGAGGCGGCGGGCGGCGCGGCGGACGGCCCGCGCCCGATGCGGGCCGATGCCCGGCGCAACTACGAACGGCTGCTGACCGCGGCCCGTATCGCCTTCACCGAGCACGGCACGGACACCTCGCTGGAGGAGATCGCGCGCCGCGCCGGGGTCGGCATCGGCACCCTCTACCGGCACTTCCCGCACCGTACGTCGCTGATGGGCGCGGTCTTCCAGAGCGAGGTGGACACGCTGCTGGCGCAGGCGCGGGAGCTGGCGGACGCGCCGCAGCCGTGCCGGGCGCTGGTCGAGTGGCTGCGCGCGATCATCACCCACGCCGGCACGTACCGTGGCCTGTCGCGGGCGCTGATGACGGCGACGGCCGACGAGAGCTCGGGGATGGCCCGGTGCAGCGTGCCGATGCGGGAGGCGGGCGGGACCCTGCTGGCCCGCGCGCAGCGCGCCGGTGCGGTACGCCCCGACGTCACCATCGGGGACCTGATGCAGCTGACGAACGGCATCGCCCTGGCCGCCGAGGAGTCACCGGACGACCCGCTCCTCGCCGACCGTCTGCTGACCCTCACCCTGACCGGGCTGAAGGCGGACCACCCCACGGCGGACTAGAACGCCCGCGGCCGACGCCCGCGGCCGACGCGCGAGACCGGCGGCGTGCCCGAAAGGGCTGTGCCGAAAGGGCTGTGCCGAAAGGGAGTTGAGGGGGGAGGCGGCGCTGCGGGCCTGTCCGTCCGGGCGGCTGACCGGTGAAGGTGATCAGGTGCGTGGGTCAGCGGGTCCGTCCCCGCCCCGCCATGGACAACGTACAGCGCACAGGGGGCCTTGCGGCAAGGCCCCCCTTGTGCCGCAGAATCTCAGGCTGATGCCGGATCCTGCGGAAATGGGAGATTCACGAAGTGCGTGTGTTGTTGTCGGTTCATGGGTCGTGCGGTGGCGTCACGCCGCTGAGGGGGCCCGGGCCGCGCCCGCAGGGGCCCGTGGCCGTACGGCGGGGGTGCGTGCCTGCGGCGCCGGCGTGCGCGGCCCCGGATCGGAGCTGCTGAGATGACCTCCCTGACCACCGGTGCGTTCGCGCTGCCCGAACGCCTCGCCGCCAAGGCCGACCCGGCGCTGATCGACGGCGACGAACGGCACTTCGCGGCCGTCGCCGCGACGCTGGAGGAGACGATCGCCGAACTCTCCGAGCGGCTCGACGCCGCACGGCGGGCCCCCGGCGGCCTCGGCCGGGAGGCGATGGACCGGGACACCGAGGTCCACCGGCTGGCCGGCCGCCTGCGCACCCTGCGCCGCTTCGGCCTGGATCTCTGCCTGGGCCACGTCGTGCACGCGGACGACCCCGAGCCCGTGTACATCGGCCGCCTCGGCCTCACCGACGGCACCGGCCGCCGGCTCCTGGTCGACTGGCGCTCCCCCGCCGCCGAACCCTTCTTCGCCGCGACCCACGCCGACCCGATGGGCCTGGCGCGCCGCCGCCGCTACCGCTGGGCCCGCGGCCGGATCGGCGACTACTGGGACGAGGTGTTCACCGCGGACGGCCGCGAGGGGCACGCCGCGCTCGACGACCAGTCCGCCTTCATCGCGAGCCTGGGTGCCAACCGCTCGGACCGGATGCGCGATGTCCTGACCACCCTCCAGGCCGACCAGGACGCCGTCATCCGGGCCGGTTCGCGCGGCGCCCTCGTCGTCGACGGTGGCCCCGGCACGGGCAAGACCGTCGTGGCCCTGCACCGTGCCGCCCACCTCCTCTACTCCGACCCCCGCCTGGGCCACCGCCGCGGCGGCGTGCTCTTCGTCGGCCCGAGCCGGCCCTACCTCGCGTACGTCGCCGACGTCCTGCCCAGCCTCGGCGAGGAGGGCGTACAGACCTGCACCGTGCGCGACCTCGTCGCCGAGGGGGCGGGGGCGGCGGCCGAGGCCGACCCGGAGGTGGCCCGGCTGAAGGCGTCCGCGGACATGGTGAAGGCCGTCGAACCGGCCGTCGCCCTCTACGAGGAGCCGCCCACCGAGGGGATGACGGTCACGACCCACTGGTCCGACGTGTGGCTGAGCCCCACCGACTGGGCCGTCGCGTTCGCGGCCGTCGAACCGGGCACGCCGCACAACGAGGCGCGCGACCAGATCCAGGAGGAGCTGATCACGCTGCTGATGGACAAGCACGGCACGGACGGCGACGAGATCTCCCCCGCACTGCTGCGCAGATCGCTGCTGCGGAACCGGGAGCTGATCACCGCCCTCCACCGCGCCTGGCCGACGCTGGAGCCGACCGACCTCATCGGGGACCTCTGGTCGGTCCCCGCCTATCTGCGCAGATGCGCCCCCTGGCTCGACCGCGACGAGGTGCGCCGCCTCCAGCGCGCGGACGCCCACGCCTGGACGGTGTCCGACCTGCCGCTCCTCGACGCGGCGCGGCAGCGGCTCGGCGACCCGGAGGCGTCCCGACGCAAACGCCGCCACACGGCCGCCGTCGCCGCCGAACGCGCCCGCCGGGCCCACGTCATCGAAGGCATCCTCCGGGCCGACGACGACGGCGAGGGCGCCGTGACGATGCTGCACGGACAGGACCTCCAGGACACCCTGATCGACGGGGACGGGCTGCCGGCCGCCGAACCGGACCTGCTCGCCGGCCCGTTCGCCCACGTCATCGTGGACGAGGCGCAGGAACTGACGGACGCCGAGTGGCAGATGCTGATCCAGCGCTGCCCGTCCCGCAGCTTCACCGTCGTCGGCGACCGCGCCCAGGCCCGGCACGGGTTCACCGAACCGTGGCAGGAGCGGCTGGCGCGGGTCGGGCTCGACCGGGTCACGGTGGCGTCCCTGAGCATCAACTACCGCACGCCGGAGGAGGTCATGGACGAGGCGGAGCCGGCCATCCGGGCGGCGCTGCCGGACGCGAACGTGCCGACGTCCATCCGCCGCAGCGGCATCCCCGTCACCCACGGGTCCGTCGCGGAACGGGAGGCGGTCCTCGACGCCTGGCTCGCCGCGCACGACGGCGGGACGGCCTGTGTCATCGGGGTCGGGGACGCCGGGGCGGAGGCGGTCCGGGCGAGGCCCCGCGTCCGGTCGCTGACGCCGGAGCTGTCGAAGGGGCTCGAATTCGACCTGGTCGTACTCGTCGAACCGGAGTCGTTCGGTACGGGCATCGCGGGCGCCGTCGACCGCTACGTCGCGATGACCCGGGCGACCCGGCAGCTGGTGATCCTCACGCGCCCCTGAAAACCGGCCGCCGCGGCGCCGGCCGGGCGCGCCTGCCGACCGCGCCGCGGGCGCCCGCCGGGGTCCTCGGGGACCCCGCGGGCGCTCCGTCGGGAAGACACCCCCTAGCGGCGCCGCGGCGCGAGATCGGCGACGCGGGGCGGGTCGCCCAGGGAGGCGGAGCGCAGGGACGAGGCCGCGCCCCCCGGCGGGTGGTTGCGGCGCTGGCCCGGCAGCGGCACCTCCCGGCGGGGGCCGCGCCGGTCGGCGGTGCCGTTTGCCGTGGCGGGGGCCGCGCCGTTGGCGGTGCCGGTGACGGCGATCTGCACGCCCTGGTCGGCGAGGGCCTGCAACTCCGTCGCGGCGCGGTCGTCGTGGGCCGGGGGCTCGTCGGTGACCAGGCGGGTGACGAGGTCCGTCGGCACGGTCTGAAACATCGTGTCGGCGCCGAGCTTGGTGTGGTCGGCGAGGACCACCACCTCGCCCGCGGCCTGCACGAGGGCCCGGTCGACGCTGGCGGAGAGCATGTTGGACGTGGACAGACCGCGCTCGGCGGTCAGCCCGCTGCCCGACAGGAAGGCGCGCGACACCCGGAGCCCCTGGAGCGACTGCTCGGCACCGCTGCCGACCAGCGCGTAGTTGGAGCCCCGTAGCGTCCCGCCGGTCATGACGACCTCGACGCGGTTGGCGTGGGCCAACGCCTGGGCGACCAGGAGGGAGTTGGTGACGACGGTCAGACCGGGCACCCGGGCGAGCCGGCGGGCCAGCTCCTGGGTGGTGGTTCCGGCTCCGACGACGATGGCCTCCCCCTCCTCCACGAAACCGGCGGCGAGGTCGGCGATGGCCGTCTTCTCCGCGGTCGAGAGGTGGGATTTCTGGGGCAGACCGGATTCCCGGGCGAGTCCGCCCGGGAGGACCGCTCCGCCGTGCCGGCGGTCGAGGAGCCCTTCCGCTTCCAGCGCGCGTACGTCCCGGCGTACGGTCACTTCGGAGGTCTGGACGACACGGGCGAGCTCCCGGAGCGACACCGCTCCGTTGGCCCGCACCATTTCAAGGATCAGTTGGCGACGTTCTGCAGCGAACACGAAACTGACAGTAACGCCAACGACCGTCTGTTTTCAGCAGGTTGCACCAATTAACAGAAATTGTTCACACCATGGGTGACCGAGTGGTATAGAGGGCTCCCACCCCGAACTCCCGCCCAGTAACGGCGACATGACCGCAGGTCAGCGCCGGACACCCGGGAACGGTACCCTGCGCCCCTCACCCGCCGTACGCACCCGGGGCACAAACGTGCCACCCGCCGCGCCCCACGGACGGTTACTCGTTCGCCGCCTTACGGGTGTGCAGCTGCCGGGCGACCTCGGCGAGCGAGCCGGACAGCGACGGGTAGACCGTGAAGGCGCTGGCGATCTGCTCGACGGTGAGGTTGTTGTCGACCGCGAGCGAGATCGGGTGGATCAGCTCGCTGGCGCGCGGCGAGACGACGACGCCGCCGACGACGATGCCGGTGCCCGGGCGGCAGAACAGCTTCACGAAGCCGTCGCGGATGCCCTGCATCTTGGCGCGCGGGTTGCGCAGCAGCGGGAGCTTGACGGCCCGGGCGTCGATCTTGCCCGCGTCGATGTCCGCCTGGGAGTAGCCGACGGTGGCGATCTCCGGGTCGGTGAAGACGTTCGCGGAGACCGTACGGAGGTTCAGCGGCGTGACCGCGTCGCCGAGGAAGTGGTACATCGCGATCCGGCCCTGCATCGCGGCGACCGACGCCAGCGCGAAGACGCCGGAGCAGTCACCCGCCGCGTAGACGCCGGGCGCGGAGGTGCGCGAGACCCGGTCGGTGCGGATGTGCCCGGAGTCCTTCAGCTGGACCCCGGCCTCCTCCAGGCCGATCCCGGCGGTGTTCGGGATGGAGCCGACCGCGACCAGGCAGTGGCTGCCGGAGATCGTCCGGCCGTCGGCGAGCGTCACCTCGACGCAGTCACCGGCGCGCTTGACGGCGGCGGCGCGGGAGCGGGCCATGACGTTCATGCCGCGGCGCCGGAAGACGTCCTCCAGGACGGCGGCGGCGTCCGGGTCCTCGCCGGGGAGCACCCGGTCACGGGAGGAGACGAGCGTGACGCGGGAGCCGAGCGCCTGGTACGCACCGGCGAACTCGGCGCCGGTGACGCCGGAGCCGACCACGATCAGCTCCTCGGGCAGCTCGTCGAGGTCGTAGAGCTGCGTCCAGTTCAGGATGCGCTCGCCGTCGGGGAGCGCGTCGGGGATCTCTCGGGGGTGCGCGCCGGTGGCGATCAGCACCGCGTCGGCGACGAGGGTCTGTTCGGTGCCGTCGGCGGCGGTGACCATGACCTTGCGGGAGCCGTCCGTGGCCTGCCCCGGCTCCAGCCGCCCGCGGCCGCGCAGCACGCGGGCCCCGGCGCGGGTCACGGAGGCGGTGATGTCGTGCGACTGCGCCAGCGCGAGGCGCTTGACGCGGCGGTTGACCTTGCCGAGGTCGACGCCGACGACGCGGGCGGGCCGCTCCGGGTCGGGCGTGCCGTCCTCGACGATGATGCCCAGCTCCTGGTACGAGGAGTCGAAGGTCGTCATCACCTCGGCCGTCGCGATGAGAGTCTTCGACGGGACGCAGTCGGTCAGCACCGACGCCCCGCCCAGACCGTCGCAGTCGACGACGGTCACCTCCGCGCCGAGCGAGGCGCCCACCAGGGCCGCTTCGTATCCGCCGGGTCCGCCACCGATGATCACGATCCGAGTCACGTCCTCCATTGTCCCGCACGCCGCGCGGTGCTTCCCGGCGGGGTGCGGCGGGCGGCGGATTTCCCGGCTCCGGATCCTCCGTTCCCCAGGAGCGCGCGGGCCCGCCTCCCGTACCCTCGAACCATGTCGCTCTACGCCGCGTACGCCGGCAACCTCGACGCGCGGCTGATGTCCCGCCGCGCACCGCACTCCCCGCTGCGCGGCACCGGCTGGCTCAACGGCTGGCGGCTCACCTTCGGCGGCGAGCAGCTGGGCTGGGAGGGTGCCCTCGCCACGATCGTGGAGGCGCCGCGCTCGCAGGTCTTCGTCGCGCTCTACGACATCGCGCCCATGGACGAGGACTCCATGGACCGCTGGGAGGGCGTCGGCCTCGACATCTACCGCCGGATGCGGGTGCGGGTGCACACCCTCGAAGGCGAGGAGCCCGCCTGGATCTACGTCCTCAACGGCTACGAGGGCGGTCTGCCCTCCGCCCGCTACCTCGGCGAGATCGCCGACGCCGCCGAATCGGCGGGCGCCCCGCACGACTACGTCATGGAGCTGCGCAAGCGGCCCTGCTGAGGGACGGCCGGGCGGCGCGTCCGGCCCGCCCTTCGGGGGCGCTCCCGGGAGGGGCGTCCCCGGCCAGCCGTTCCGGGCCCCTTCGGCGCCGCCCGCCCGGCCCCTTGGCTTCCGCCCGTCCGGCGCCTCAGCTTCCGCCCACCCGGCGCCTCAGCTCCCGTCCACCCAGCTCCTCAGCTCCCGTCCACCCGGGCCCTGCATCTCCCCTTACCCCTCGCCTTCCGGTCCTGTACGCAGCAGCATCTACGCGCGTAGGAGATTTCCCGCTACCCTCGTCCGCGTGAACGCATCTGTTACCACGGACCCCGCCCGCGCCCCGCAGGCCGCCGCCGGGGACGCCGCCGCCCGCCTGCGCGAACTCACCGGCGCCGAAAGCCATGACGTCGCCCTGGTCATGGGCTCCGGCTGGGCCCCGGCCGCGGAGGCGCTGGGCGCGCCCGAGCACGAGTTCCCCGTCACCGAGCTGCCCGGTTTCCCGCCGCCCGCCGTCGAGGGCCACGGCGGCACGATCCGCTCGTACCACATCGGTGACAAGCGCGCGCTCGTCTTCCTCGGCCGGACGCACTACTACGAGGGCCGCGGCGTGGCCGCCGTCGCACACGGCGTGCGGACCGCCGTCGCCGCCGGGTGCAGGACGATCGTGCTCACCAACGGGTGCGGCGGCCTGCGCGACGGGATGCGTCCGGGGCAGCCGGTGCTCATCAGCGACCACCTGAACCTCACCGCCACCTCCCCGATCGCCGGCGCGCACTTCGTCGACCTGACGGACCTGTACTCGCCGCGGCTGCGTGCGCTGTGCAAGGAGGTCGACCCGACCCTGGAGGAGGGCGTCTACGCGCAGTTCCCCGGGCCGCACTACGAGACGCCCGCCGAGATCCGGATGATCCGTACGCTCGGCGCCGACCTGGTCGGCATGTCGACGGTGCTGGAGGCCATCGCCGCCCGTGAGGCGGGCGCCGAGGTACTGGGCCTGTCCCTGGTGACCAACCTCGCCGCGGGCATGACCGGCGAGCCGCTCAACCACGAAGAGGTCCTCCAGGCCGGCCGCGACTCCGCGACGCGGATGGGCAGCCTGCTGGCGCAGGTGCTCGGCAAGCTCTGAGCCCGGCGGCCGGGGCGGGCGGGGCGCCGTACCCGGCCCGTACGCCCCGGCCCCGTACGCCGTCCGGTCGGCCCGGCCCCGCACGCCGTCCGGTCGGCCCGGCCCCGTACGCCGCCGGGCGCCCAGCTGTCCGGCAGCCGCCCGGCGCCCGGCCGTCCGGACGACGTCCCGGTCCCGCCTCGCCCATCCCCCGCCCCACCCACCATCGTCAGGAGCATCACGTGGCCACCGACCCCGCGGAGCTGATCCGTCTCGCCCAGACCTGGCTGGCCGAGGACCCCGACCCGCAGACCCGCGACGAGCTGTCCCGGCTGATCGACGCCGGGAGCCTGGGAGACACGGCCGAGCTGGCCGACCGGTTCGCCGGGACCCTCCAGTTCGGCACCGCGGGGCTGCGCGGGGAGCTGGGCGCGGGCCCGATGCGGATGAACCGCGCGGTGGTCATCCGTGCGGCCGCCGGGCTCGCCGCGTACCTGAAGGGCCGCGGCGACGGCGACGGCCTCGTCGTCATCGGCTATGACGCCCGCCACAAGAGCGCCGACTTCGCGCGCGACACGGCGGCCGTGATGGTGGGCGCGGGCCTGCGCGCCGCGGTGCTGCCGCGCCCGCTGCCCACACCGGTCCTGGCGTTCGCCATCCGGCATCTGGGCGCGGTCGCGGGCGTCGAGGTCACCGCCAGCCACAACCCGCCGCGCGACAACGGCTACAAGGTCTACCTCGGCGACGGCTCCCAGATCGTGCCGCCCGCCGACGGCGAGATCGCCGCGGAGATCGCCGCGGTCGGCTCGCTGCACGACGTGGCGCGCCCGGAGTCGGGCTGGCAGACCCTCGGTGACGACGTCCTCGCCGCCTACCTGGAGCGCACCGACGCGGTCCTCACCCCGGGCTCGCCGCGCGACGCCCGCGTGGTCTACACCCCGATGCACGGCGTCGGCCGGGACACGCTGCTCGCCGCGTTCGCCCGCGCCGGATTCCCGGCGCCGCTGGTCGTCGCGGAACAGGCCGAGCCGGACCCGGACTTCCCGACCGTGGCGTTCCCCAACCCGGAGGAACCCGGCGCGATGGACCTGGCGTTCGCCACCGCCCGCGCCGCGGGCCCCGGCGTCGGCCTCGTCATCGCCAACGACCCGGACGCGGACCGCTGCGCGGTGGCCGTGCCCGCGCCCGGCACCGACGCGGGCTGGCGGATGCTGCGCGGCGACGAGGTCGGCGCGCTGCTCGCCGCGCACCTGGTCAGCAAGCAGGCATCCGGCACGTTCGCCACCACCATCGTCTCGTCGTCCCTGCTCTCCCGGATCGCGGCCGCCTCCGCGCTGCCGTACGAGGAGACCCTGACCGGCTTCAAGTGGCTGGCCCGGGTGGACGGCCTGCGGTACGCGTTCGAGGAGGCGCTGGGCTACTGCGTCGACCCCGAGGGCGTACGCGACAAGGACGGCATCACCGCCGCTCTGCTGATCACCGAGCTGGCCGCGGAGCTGAAGCAGTCCGGGCGGACGCTCGCCGATCTGCTGGACGACCTCGCCGTCGAGTACGGGCTGCACGCCACCGACCAGCTGTCGGTCCGGGTCGAGGACCTGTCACTGATCACCGACGCCATGCGCCGACTGCGCGAGGCGCCCCCGGCCACGCTCGCCGGGCTCCCGGTGTCCGCGGCCGAGGACCTGGCCCGCGGCACCGCGTCCCTCCCGCCGACGGACGGCCTGCGCTACACCCTCTCCGGCGCCCCCGGGCACGGCGTGACGGCCGGCCGCGTCGTGGTCCGCCCGAGCGGCACCGAACCGAAGATCAAGTGCTACCTGGAAGTCGTCCTGCCGGTCGCGTCGGCCGAGGGCCTGCCGGAGGCTCGCGAGCGGGCGGCGGTCGTTCTTGCGGCGTTGAAGGGGGATCTGGCGGGGGCTGCGGGGATCTGAGGGGGCGGGGGTGGTCCGGGACGGCACCTTCGGGCGGGCGCGCGTCTCGGCGTGGGCCCGCCCGAAGGCCCGGGGAACGAAGCGCGCCCCAGGCCCCCTACACCGCCAACAGCACCAGCAACCCCACGGCCCCCACCACGCACGGGGCAATGACCCCGTACGCCCAGCGCACCACCGGCTCGCCGATCGCGCCTTCCCGGTGGGCGGCCTGCGCCTTCATCTCGCGCAGTTCGTCCACGGTCTGGTCGGCCATGGCGCGCGGTGCCGGGCCGGTGTCGCCGCCGAGGCCGAAGCGGCGGGGGGCCGGGCCGCGGGCGGCCTGGCGGCCGGCCTTCTTGCGTTGGCGGAGTGAGACGGGGACCGCCCACAGCTGGTACTTGCGGCCCCCGGTGGTGAACACCTCGCAGGAGAAGGACGCCCGCAGGTCCTCCACCGCGCCCCAGGGGAGCGTCAGGGTCCGGAACGGGTTGTGCACCAGCAGCCGGTCCTCGCCCGCCTTCACCACCGGGCGCAGCGTGAAAGCGGCCACCAGCGGCACGCCGAGCAGCAGCGCGAAGAGCGCCGTCAGCTTGGTCTCCCCGGTGCCGCGCAGCACCGCGTCGCCGCCGAGCCAGAGGCCGAGCGCGATCAGCAGCACGCCGCCGACCAGGCCCATGGGCGAGCGGTAGCTGCGCTCGGCGTACTTCTGCGGGGCCGTGCTGGCGGATTCCTGGCGCGTCATGCTGCCGATTCTGCCTGACCGTCCGGATGTCGGACATTGCGTTACGGCATCAGTCGGGCGGAATGCCGTACCCGGTCCGGCCGGGTGTGCGCGTCCGGCCCGTACGCCCGGACCGCCCGCCCCCGGCGCGCGCCCCGCCCCCGCACTCCCTCACCCACGCCAACCCCTCCCCAGGGGATGACAGGCCGCTACGCGCGTAGATATGCTCCCCTCGTGACCATGCCCACCACAGTTCCCGCATACGGCAAGGAAGCCGCGGGGCGGCTGGCGTCGATGGCGGACGTGACCGCCGACGACGGCGCGCTGCGCCGCTTCCTGCACGGCCTCCCCGGCGTCGACAAGGTCGGCCTCGAAGCCCGTGCCGCCACCCTCGGTACCCGTTCGGTCAAGACGACGGCGAAGGCGTACGCCATCGACCTCGCCGTCTCGATGATCGACCTGACGACGCTCGAAGGAGCCGACACCCCCGGCAAGGTGCGGGCGCTGTGCGCCAAGGGCATCCACCCGGACCCCACCGACCGCACCGCCCCCAAGGTCGCCGCGATCTGCGTCTACCCGGACATGGTCGCCACCGCCAAGGAGGCGCTGACCGGCTCCGGCATCCATGTCGCGTCCGTCGCGACCGCCTTCCCGGCGGGCCGCGCCGCGCTGCCGGTCAAGCTCGCCGACGTCCGGGACGCGGTCGCCGCTGGTGCCGACGAGATCGACATGGTCATCGACCGGGGTGCGTTCCTCGCCGGCCGGTACCGTTCGGTCTTCGAGGAGATCAAGGCCGTCAAGGAGGCGTGCGCCCGGCCCGACGGGGACGCCGCCCACCTCAAGGTGATCTTCGAGACCGGTGAGCTCCAGACGTACGACAACGTCCGCCGGGTCTCCTGGCTCGCGATGCTCGCGGGCGCCGACTTCATCAAGACGTCAACCGGCAAGGTCGCCGTCAACGCTACGCCGCCGGTCACCCTCCTGATGCTGGAGGCGGTCCGCGACTTCCACGCGGCCACCGGCGTCCAGGTCGGCGTGAAGCCGGCCGGTGGCATCCGGACGACCAAGGACGCGCTGAAGTACCTCGTCATGGTCAACGAAACGCTGGGCGGCCCCTGGCTGACCCCCGACTGGTTCCGGTTCGGCGCCTCCAGCCTGCTCAACGACCTGCTGATGCAGCGCCAGAAGCTCAGCACCGGCCGCTACTCCGGCCCCGACTACGTCACGGTGGACTGAGGCACCCATGACTTTCGACGCATCCACGCCCTTCACCTACGCCCCGGCGCCCGAGTCCCGTTCGGTGGTCGACATCGCGCCGTCGTACGGACTCTTCATCGACGGCGAGTTCGCCCCGGCGGCGGGCGGCAAGGTCTTCAAGACCGTCTCCCCCGCGACCGAGGAGGTGCTCTCCGAGGTCGCCCAGGCCGAGGCCGCCGACGTCGACCGCGCCGTCGCCGCCGCCGGTATGGCGTTCGTGACGTGGTCCGCGCTGCCCGGCGCCGAGCGGGCCAAGTACCTCTTCCGGATCGCCCGGATCATCCAGGAGCGCTCGCGGGAGCTGGCCGTCCTGGAGACGCTGGACAACGGCAAGCCGATCCGCGAGTCCCGCGACGCGGACCTGCCGCAGGTCGCCGCCCATTTCTTCTACTACGCCGGATGGGCCGACAAGCTGGAGCACGCGGGCTACGGCCCGGACCCGCGCCCGCTGGGCGTCGCCGGTCAGGTCATCCCCTGGAACTTCCCGCTGCTGATGCTGGCGTGGAAGGTCGCCCCGGCGCTGGCCACCGGCAACACCGTCGTGCTGAAGCCCGCCGAGACGACGCCGCTGTCGGCGCTGTTCTTCGCGGACATCTGCCGTCAGGCGGGGTTGCCGAAGGGCGTCGTCAACATCCTGACGGGCGACGGCTCCACGGGCGCCGCGCTGGTCGCGCACCCGGACGTGAACAAGGTCGCCTTCACCGGCTCCACCGAGGTCGGCAAGGCCATCGCGCGGACGGTCGCCGGGACCGACAAGAAGGTGACGCTGGAGCTGGGCGGCAAGGCGGCGAACATCGTCTTCGACGACGCCCCGCTCGACCAGGCCGTCGAGGGCGTCGTCAACGGCATCTTCTTCAACCAGGGCCATGTCTGCTGCGCCGGTTCGCGGCTGCTGGTCCAGGAGTCCGTCGCGGACGAGCTGCTGGCCGCGCTCAAGCGCCGGATGCGGACGCTGCGCGTGGGCGACCCGCTCGACAAGAACACCGACGTCGGCGCGATCAACTCCGCCGAGCAGCTGGCCCGGATCACCGCGCTCGCCGACGCGGGCGAGGCCGAGGGCGCCGAGCGCTGGTCCCCGGAGTGCGCGCTCCCCACGTCCGGCTACTGGTTCGCGCCGACGCTCTTCACCGGCGTCACCCAGGCGCACCGCATCGCCCGCGAGGAGATCTTCGGCCCGGTCCTGTCGGTACTGACGTTCCGTACGCCGGAGGAGGCCGTCGCCAAGGCCAACAACACGCCCTACGGACTCTCCGCCGGGATCTGGACGGAGAAGGGTTCGCGGATGTTGTGGATGGCGAACAAGCTGCGCGCCGGGGTCGTCTGGTCCAACACCTTCAACAAGTTCGACCCGACGTCGCCGTTCGGCGGCTACAAGGAGTCGGGCCACGGCCGCGAGGGCGGCCGCCATGGTCTGGCGGCGTACCTGACCCCGTCGACCCCGAAGGGCGAGCACCATGGCTGACCGACTCTCCGTCTTCAAGACCTACAAGCTGTACGTCGGGGGGAAGTTCCCCCGTTCCGAGAGCGGGCGGGTGTACGAGGTGGCCGACTCCGAGGGCAACTGGCTGGCGAACGCGCCGCTGGCATCCCGCAAGGACGCGCGGGACGCGGTCGTCGCGGCCCGCAAGGCGTTCGGCGGCTGGTCGGGCGCGACCGCGTACAACCGCGGGCAGATCCTCTACCGCGTCGCGGAGATGCTGGAGGGCCGCCGGGAGCAGTTCACGGCGGAGGTCGCGGCGGCCGAGGGGCTGCCGGAGGCGCAGGCCGCCGCGCAGGTGGACGCGGCCGTGGACCGGTGGGTCTGGTACGCGGGCTGGTCCGACAAGGTCGCCCAGATCGCCGGTTCCGCGAACCCGGTCGCGGGCCCGTACTTCAACCTTTCGTCGCCCGAGCCGACCGGCGTGGTCGCGGTGCTGGCGCCGCAGGAGTCGTCGTTCCTGGGGCTGGTGTCGGTGCTGGCGCCCGCGATCGTCACCGGCAACACCGTGGTCGCGGTGGCGTCGGAGCGCGCCCCGCTGCCCGCGCTGTCGCTGGCCGAGGTGCTGGCCACGTCCGACCTGCCGGGCGGTGTGGTCAACCTGCTCTCCGGCCGTACGGCGGAGCTGGGCGCGCCGCTCGCCGCCCATCAGGACGTGAACGCCCTCGACCTGGCGGGCGCGGACGCGGAGCTGGCGGCGCAGCTGGAGGCCGCTGCGGCGGACAACCTCAAGCGGGTGCGCCGCCCGGCCCCGGTGGACTGGTCCGCCGATCCCGGCACCGGCCGTCTCCTCTCCTTCCTGGAGACGAAGACGGTGTGGCACCCGATGGGCGTCTGACACCCCGGCGCGGCGATACGGGCCCCGACCCTCCATGGGTCGGGGCCCGTTCCGCTGTCCGGGCCGGGCTACGGCAGGAGGCGGGTGACCGCGCCGATCAGCGGCAGGTCCTTGAGCGCGCCCCCCTTGGTGACCGGGTCGGTCGCCAGTTGGGTGCCGACGGGCTTGAAGTCGGCGATCTGGGTGCCGACGGCGTTGGCGAGCGGGTCGACGGAGGTGTTGGCCAGCGGGTCGAGCTGGAGGTTCTTGACCGGGCCGGTGGCCCCGGCCACGGAGTTGAGCAGCGCGCCGGAGAGCGCGGACGCGGTGGCGCCGGTGTCGGTGGATTTCACCGGTGCCGCGCTCGCCGCGCCGCCGCCCGCCACGAGCGCGGCTCCGGCCGCGGAGACCGCGAGCGAGGCCCGCAGGAGCGTACGGGGGAGCCGGTTGGGCTTGGGACGTGCGTGTGAGGCCATGCGCTGCCACCTGCCTGTGGGGCGGAAGGGGCCCGGTGGGGAACCTTCCACGAGAGAGGGAACGTAGGGAACGTTGGGTAATCGCGTGACCGCACAGCGTAGTTGATGGGGTACCGGTCGATCCACTCCGCGACGGGGGGTGGCCCGGCGGGCCTCATGCCGGACAATGGGGTCCCGTGAGCTTTCCGTCCGCCGCCCGGCGCCCCGCCCGCGTTCTGCTGCTGACCGGTCCCTCCGGATCGGGCAAGTCCTCCCTCGCCGCCCGTACGGGCCTGCCGGTGCTCCGGCTCGACGACTTCTACAAGGAGGGCACCGACCCGACGCTGCCGCAGTTGCCCGACGGCGGCGGCGCGGACTGGGATTCGCCGCTGTCCTGGGACGCGGACGCCGCGCTCGCCGCCGTCACCGCGCTCTGCCACGAGGGCCGCGCGGCGGTCCCGGTGTACGACATCGGGGCGAGCGCCCGCACCGGCGTCGCGGACGTCACGCTGGACGGCGCCGCGCTCTTCGTCGCGGAGGGCATCTTCGCCGCCGAGGTGATCGACCGCTGCCGGGCCGCCGGGCTGCTCGCCGACGCGCTCTGCCTGCGCGGACGGCCCACCACGACGTTCCGCCGACGGCTGCTGCGGGACGTCCGCGAGAGCCGTAAGCCGGTGCCGTACCTGATACGCCGCGGGCTGCGGCTGCTGCGGACCGAACGCTCCGTGGTGGCGCGGCAGTCGGCGCTCGGCGCCCATCCGTGCGCCCGGCCCGAGGCGCTGGCCCGGATAGCGGCGGCGCAGGCGGCGGGCCCGGACGGGCGCCCCGGGGAGACGGAACCCCCCGAAGGGGCGGGGATCTCCCGTACGTCGGCGGGCCGGAAGTGACACACGTAGGCTCCTGAGCCCGGCGGCCGGATCCGGTGCCGCAACGCGAACGGCGTCTCAGGAGGACGTTCATGCCGAAGGCCAGGGAACACACCTACCGCACCCGCGTCGTCTGGACCGGCGACCAGGGCACGGGCACCAGCGGCTACCGCGACTACGACCGCGGGCACGAGGTGAGTTCCGTGGGCCCGCCGCCACTCTTCGGCACCGCCGACCCGGCGTTCCTGGGCTCCACCAACGCCTGGAACCCGGAACAGCTGCTGCTCGCCTCGCTGTCCCAGTGCCACATGCTGACCTACCTCGCGCTGTGCTCCGTGAACGGCGTGACGGTCAACGGCTACGAGGACATCTCCGGGGCCACGATGGCGGAGGACGGCTCCGGGGGCGGCGCGTTCACGGAAGCGGTACTGCACCCGAGGGTGCGGGTGGTGTCGGAGACCATGCGCGAGCGGGCGCTCGCACTCCACGACGAGGCGCACCGCACGTGCTTCATCGCCAACTCCGTGGCGTTCCCGGTCCGGTTCGAGCCGACGGTCGAGGTGCAGGAAGAGGCCCTGCGGTAGGAGGTCTTGCGGTAGGAGGCCCTGTGACAGGGGACTTCGCCCAGGGGGCGTCGCTGCGGAGCGGCCCGGCCCCTCGGTGGGCCCCTCGGTCGGCCGCCCCCTCCGTACACACGACGAAGCGGGTTCGGACAGCCCCCCCGGCAGTCCGAACCCGCTTCGTCTTCCCCCGTGCTCCCCCTTGTGCTCCCCCGTTTTCCCCTTGTTCGCGGACGCGTCCCGGGTACGTCCGGCCGTCGCGGAGTGCTCCGCTCGGGCCGGTTCCCCCGTATCCCCCGTGTCCGGGACGTGTCCGCAGCCCTTCAACCCCTCGGGCTTCTCCCCATCCTTCAGGCCACCAGCTCGCCGAAGGACTCCTCCTCGTCACGGCCGAAGCTGAGGACCTCGTCCTCGCGCAGCCGGCGCAGCGAGCGCCAGATGCTGGACTTGACCGTGCCGACACTGATGTTGAGGATGTCCGCGATCTCCGGATCGGTGCGGCCCTCGTAGTAGCGCAGGACCAGCATCGTGCGCTGCGGCTCGGGAAGGCGGGCCAGCGCCTGCCAGAGCACCGCGCGCAGTTCGGTGCCGCGCATCGCGTCCGCGTCGCCTGCCGTCTCCGGCAGTTCCTCGGTGGGGTATTCGTTCAGCTTGCGGCGGCGCCACGCGCTGATGTGCAGGTTCGTCATGGTGCGCCGCAGGTAGCCGCCGAGCGCCGCCTTGTCGCTGATCCGGTCCCAGGCCCGGTAGGTCGAGAACAGCGCGCTCTGCAGCAGGTCCTCGGCCTCGTAGCGGTCGCCGGTCAGGTGGTAGGCGGTGGCGTAGAGCGCGGCGCGGCGCTCCTGTACGTACGCGGTGAAGGCGGCGTCGGACGCGGCGGCGGACGCGGTGGGCGCCGGGGCCTCCGGCGGTCCGGCGGGCGCCGGGCCGTTCACCGTGGCGTCGACGGCGATCCGGTACGGCTGCCGCTGACGTCCGGTGCCGCGGAAGCACCCCCGCCCTCCCGCAGCACCGGACTTCTCGGCGGCCCGTGCAACGTCGTGGAGACGCGTGACCACCGCGCCGGTGCTCGTGGCGTGCTTGGTGTTCATCTCGCGCCCCCCGTCGGTAGAGCCTGGTTCGTCTGTCTGTTCCGGTCGGTGTCCCTCCCGGTGCCAAGAACCCTGCCAAGGCAGTTTCATCGCGGTGTCCGTCGACTGTCACAGCCGTGTCACAGGGGGCCGCGACATGCTCGATGTGCACGTCACAGCGGTGGGAGATGTGCCTCGGGGGGTCTTTTGCGCTCTTCGTGGAGCGGCCGGCGGCGTCCGGGAGACAGGTCGGCGTTCCGCGGCACCGGCCGGTCGATGCGGCGGGGGGCCATGGGCCAGAATGGCGGACGTGCCTTTCCTGTTGCTGATCGAGGACGACGACGCCATCCGCACGGCTCTCGAACTCTCGCTGTCGCGCCAAGGTCACCATGTGGTGACCGCGGCGTCGGGCGAGGACGGCCTCCAGCTGCTGCGTGAGCAGCGGCCGGATCTGATCGTGCTGGATGTGATGCTGCCGGGCATCGACGGTTTCGAGGTGTGCCGGCGGATCAGGCGTACGGACCAACTGCCCATCATTCTCCTGACCGCGCGCAACGACGACATCGACGTCGTGGTGGGCCTGGAGTCCGGAGCGGACGACTATGTGGTCAAGCCCGTCCAGGGCCGGGTGCTGGACGCCCGGATCCGGGCCGTGCTGCGCCGCGGGGAGCGGGAGTCCAGCGATTCGGCGACGTTCGGTTCGCTGATGATCGACCGCTCGGCGATGACGGTCACCAAGAACGGCGAGGACCTCCAGCTGACCCCGACGGAGCTGCGGCTGCTGCTGGAGCTGAGCCGCCGCCCCGGTCAGGCGCTCTCCCGCCAGCAGCTGCTGCGGCTGGTGTGGGAACACGACTACCTGGGCGATTCGCGGCTGGTGGACGCCTGTGTGCAGCGGCTGCGGGCCAAGGTCGAGGACGTCCCGTCGTCGCCGACGCTGATCCGTACGGTCCGCGGGGTCGGCTACCGGCTGGACACCCCGCAGTGACGGACGGCTCCCCCGGGGCGGCGGACCGCGCCCGGCGGCTGCCGCGGTTCCGGCGCCGGGCGGCGGGGCTGCTGCGCTGGACGAGCCTGCGGATGCGGCTGGTGTTCGTCTTCGCGCTGGTCGCGCTGACGGCGGCGGTCTCCGCGTCCGGGATCGCGTACTGGCTCAACCGCAACACCGTGCTCGACCGTACCCAGAACGCGGTGCTCAAGGACTTCCGCACGGCGCTGGGCGAGCGGGCCGGTGCGCTGCCGGTGCAGCCGCGGTGCGGGGAGCTCCAGGACGCGGCGCGGCAGATGGCAGCCGGGCCGCAGAACTACGCGGTGCTGCTGACCGGTACGGACTCCGAGGGCAAGGAGTGCGTGGCCGCGACGGACCGGAAGCTGCTGACGCCGGGGAGCGTCCCGGAGTCGCTGCGCACGGCGGTCGGCACCGCGCGTCCGGTGGACGACGCCAACCGCTTCTCGCACCACCTGTACTGGCAGCGCAAGGAAGTCGGGGGCGTGCCGTATCTGATCGCCGGGGCGAAGGTGACCGGCGGCGGGCCGACCGGTTATCTGATGAAGTCGCTGGCGACGGAGCGGCAGGACCTCAATTCACTGGCCTGGTCGCTGGGGATCGCGACGGCGCTGGCGCTGGTCGGCTCGGCGCTGCTGGCGCAGGCGGCCGCGACGATGGTGCTGCGCCCGGTGCAGCGGCTCGGGTACGCGGCGCGCCAGCTGGGCGAGGGGCGCCTGGAGACCCGGCTGCGGGTGACCGGCACCGATGAACTGGCCGATCTGTCGCGGACGTTCAACCGTACGGCGGAGCAGGTCGAGCAGCGGGTGGAGGAGCTGAGCGCGCGGGAGGCGGCGTCGCGGCGGTTCGTCGCGGACATGTCGCACGAGCTGCGGACGCCGCTGACGGCGATCACCGCGGTCTCGGAGGTCCTGGAGGAGGAGGCCGACTCCCTCGACCCGATGATCGAGCCCGCGGTGCGGCTGGTGGTGAGCGAGACCCGGCGGCTGAACGACCTGGTGGAGAACCTGATGGAGGTGACCCGCTTCGACGCGGGCACCGCCCGGCTGGTGCTGGACGACGTCGACGTCGCGGACCAGGTGACGGCGTGCATCGACGCGCGGGCGTGGCTGGACGCCGTCGAGCTGGACGCCGACCGCGGCATCGTCGCCCGCCTCGACCCGCGCCGCCTCGACGTGATCCTCGCCAACCTCATCGGCAACGCCCTCAAGCACGGCGGCTCGCCGGTGCGGGTGTCGGTCCGTACGGAGGACGCGGCGGGGGCGGAGCACCGGTGGGCGGTCGGCGCGGTCGGCGCGGACAGCGGCGCGGCGGCGTCCGGCGGGGAGCCGGACGACGGCCCGGCGCCCGGCGGCGTCCTGCTGATCCGGGTGCGCGACCACGGTCCGGGCATCCCCGAGGAGGTCCTGCCGCACGTCTTCGACCGCTTCTACAAGGCGAGCGCGTCCCGGCCCCGCTCCGACGGCAGCGGTCTGGGCCTGTCGATCGCCCTGGAGAACGCGCACATCCACGGCGGCGAGATCACCGCGGACAACCTTCCCGAGGGCGGCGCGGTCTTCACGCTGCGGCTGCCGATGGACGCCTCCCGGCTGGCCGGGGACGACCGTGCCGACGGCGGCGGTGCGCCCCGGGCACCGGGCGCCGACGGCGGCGGTGCCCGGTGCGGTACGGAGGACGGGCGGTGAGCCGGGACGGGCGGCTGCGGCGTCCGGCGGCCGGTGCGCTGACCGCTGTCGCGGCCCTGACGCTGGCCGGCTGCGGGGTGCGCGGCACGACCGTCCCGGTGGACGCCGGGGGCGCGCCGTCCCGGGTCAGCTGCGAGGTACGGGAGCGAGGCGCGGACGAGCAGGGTCCCGACCGGATACCGGCCAGGGTGTATCTGGTGTGCGGCGGGGCGCTGGTGCCCGTCGCCCGTACCGTGCCGCGCACCGCGGACCGGCCTGCGGACACCGTGCGGCTGCGGGCGGCCCGGGCCCTCCTCGACGAGCTGCGCCGTCCGCCGTCGCCGCGCGAGGAGGAGGCCGGTTTCGCGTCCGCGGTGCCGGAGGACCTGACGATCGCCGGGGCGCGGCCGGGCGATCCGTCGGGGACCCTGCGGCTGAGCGTCCCGCCGGACGCCCTGCCGTCCTTCGCGCTGGCCCAGCTCGCCTGCACCTTCGGCGACTCCGCGCCGCTCGGTCACCCCCGGCGGGCGATCCTCGGCGGCCCGGACGATGCGGAGCCGCACCGCTACGCCTGCACGGCCGACGTCCGCGCCCACCCGGACACGGGGCGGGACACGGTCGAGGAGACGCCGATCGTGCCGTAGGGGGCAGCCCCGGACCGGGGGCGGGATTCCACCCGCCTTGCCCGCACTCGGGTGGATGCGGGCGGAACCGCGGCCGCCGCTCCCGGCGTCCTGGGCTGTGTGCAGCATGGCCCCGGCGTTTTCGCCACCTTCCGTATGCGCGCCACCGGACGGATCCTCCTCGTGGTGCATCTGCTGACCGTCGGCCTTCTGATGCTGTGGCCCCGGGCGGTGCCCTGGGTCCCGGAGGCGAATGTCGAACCGCTGGCGACGATCGGCGCCGCGCTGGCCCGCGGCCCGTGGGCGGCGGTGTGCGACCTCGGCGTCCCGCTGCTGATGCTGGCCCCGCTGGGCGTGCTGCTGCCGCTGGCCGCCGGGCGCCTGAACGTTTCCCCGGTGCTGTCCCTGCTGCATACGGTGGGCGCGGGCGGGCTGCTGGCGCTGGTTCTGGAGGCGTTGCAGGGGTCGGTGCCGGGCCGGGTGCCGGACATCGACACGCTGCTGCTGAACGTCCTGGGGGTGGCCCTGGCGCATCTCGCCGTCGTCCCCGGGGCCCGGGCGCGGCTCCGCCGGCGGGCTGAGGATCTCAGGGGTCCGACCCCGAAAATCACCAGGGTCGGCCCCCTTCCGAAGGCTGATGTCCTCTCCGCGTCGCGTACCTACCTTTGAGGTGTCGGGGCAATCCGCTCCGCACCGTCGAGAAGGAGTAGCCCTCATGGCCGCCGCACTGGTCCGCCCCCGCAACAACCGCATGATCGCCGGAGTCTGCGCGGGCCTGGCCCGTCGCTTCGGTACGACGCCGACGACGATGCGCGTGATCTTCGTCCTCTCCTGTCTGCTGCCCGGCCCGCAGTTCCTCGTCTACCTGGCGCTGTGGCTGCTGCTGCCCGCCGAGTCGGAGAGCCCCGCCGGCGCCTGGTGACCGGCGGCGTACGGGCCCGGGCACGCCCGTGCCCCGGTCCGTACGGGGGTGTCGGACCGGGGCACGGGCGGGCTGTGCCGGGATCAGCCGCCGAGGGGGAGGGCCTTGCCGAGGGCCTGGGTGGGCAGGCCGCCCAGGAGGTGGTTGCCCTTGGCGTGGGGGACGGCCTGGATGTCGCCGGTGGCCGAGTGGGCGGTCTTGGAGACGCCGGAGACGGTGGTGGCCGTCTGCTTCACGGGCAGCTTCTTGAGCACGCCGCCGAGCTGTCCGGCGTCGACCGCCGGGGCGGCGGACGCGGAGCCCGCGGCGGTGGCGGCGAAGGCCACGCCGAGGAGGGCGGTGCCGAGCGTCTTGATGGTTCCCTGCTTCATCGCAATTACGTCCTCATGATGGGGAGTCGACCGGCAACGCAACGTAGTGAGCCGCCGGTAGCGCCGCAAACGTCCCCGGACACGGGAAAACGGCCGGTGCGCATCGCCCCGGCCGTCCCGTCCGCTCCCCGGTGAGCGGCTCACGCCGCCTCAGAACCCGTTTGTCACACGGAAGTTGGGGCCGCCTTCGGGAAGAGCCATTCCGCGCGCAGCTCCGCGTAGCCCGGCTTGATGACGTCGTTGATCATGGCGAGACGTTCATCGAAAGGAATGAATGCTGATTTCATCGCATTGACCGTGAACCACTGCATGTCGTCGAGGGTGTACCGGAACGTCCGCACCAGGTGCGCGAACTCCCGGGACATCGTCGTGCCGCTCATCAACCGGTTGTCGGTGTTGACGGTGAGCCGGAACTGCAGCCGCCGCAGCAGCCCGATCGGGTGCTCCGCGTACGAGGGGGCGGCGCCGGTCTGGAGGTTGGAGCTGGGGCACATCTCCAGGGGGATGCGCTTGTCGCGGACGTACGAGGCGAGGCGGCCGAGGGTGATGGTGCCGTCGTCGCCGACCTGGATGTCGTCGATGATCCGCACGCCGTGGCCGAGCCGGTCGGCGCCGCACCACTGGAGCGCCTGCCAGATCGACGGCAGCCCGAACGCCTCGCCCGCGTGGATGGTGAAGTGGTTGTTCTCGCGCTTGAGGTACTCGAACGCGTCGAGGTGGCGGGTGGGCGGGTAGCCCGCCTCGGCGCCCGCGATGTCGAAGCCGACGACGCCCAGGTCGCGGTAGCGGTTGGCGAGTTCGGCGATCTCCAGGGCGCGCGCGGCGTGCCGCATCGCGGTGAGCAGCGCGCCGATGCGGATGCGGTGACCGGCCGCGCGGGCCCGCCGCTCGCCCTCGCGGAAGCCGTCGTTGACCGCCTCGACGACCTCTTCGAGGGTCAGCCCGCCCTCCAGGTGCTGCTCGGGGGCGTAGCGGACCTCGGCGTAGACGACGCCGTCGGCGGCGAGGTCCTCGGCGCATTCGGCGGCGACCCGGGTCAGCGCCTCGCGGGTCTGCATGACGGCGCAGGTGTGCGCGAAGGTCTCCAGATAGCGCTCCAGCGAACCGGAGTCGGCCGCCTCGCGGAACCAGATCCCGAGCTTCTCCGGGTCGGTCTCGGGCAGTCCGGCGTAGCCGCGGTCGCGGGCGAGGTCGACGATGGTGCCGGGGCGCAGTCCGCCGTCGAGGTGATCGTGGAGCAGCACCTTCGGTGCGCGCCGGATCTGGTCACTGGTCGGGAGGGTGCTGGTCTCGCTCGTCATTGCGGCACTCTAGCGCCTACGCGCGTAGAACTCACCGAACGATACGTAACGGTGACCCGTCCACGGGGTGGCCCGTCCCCCGCGATCTGCCATCGTTCTGGGCATGGCTCAGCAAGCACTGCCGGTGCGTGACGCCCGGCTGGGAAAACCGCTGGGAGCGTCCGGCGACGAGGGGGTACGCGCCACGCTGCAGCGAAGCGGCGCGGGCCGGTCCGGGCGTTCGGTGAGCGGGGTGGCGCTGTTACTGCCGGACGGCGCTCCGGACGGTACGGGACGCCCGTCGCCGCTGTCGGCGCTCGCGGTCCGGCCGCTCGCCGGCCGGCTGGCCCGCGCGGGGCGCGCCGAGGGGCTCACCGCCCATGTGGTGCGCTACCGGCGCCGGGGCTGGAACGGCGACGCGGCCGATCCGGCGCGGGACGCCGCCTGGGCGGTGGCCGAGGTCGTACGGCGCTACGGCGACGTACCGGTCTGCCTGGTCGGCGCGGGCATGGGCGCGCGGGCGGCGCTGCATGCGGCGGGCCATCCGGCCGTCGGCGCGGTACTGGGGCTCGCACCGTGGTTCCCGGAACCGGGCACGGACGGCGGCTCCCCGGAGGCGGTGGACGACGCCGGGCCGGACGGCGCGGAGGCGCCCGGTGACGGCCCGGCCCGGCGGGCGGCCGATCCGGTCAAGCAACTCATCGGCCGCCATGTGCTGTTGGTCCACGGGACGAACGACGGGCGCACCGGCCCGGAGCTGTCGTACCGCTACGCCGAGCGCGCCAAGAAGATCAACCGGGACACCTGCCGGTTCGAGGTGCACTCCGACGGTCACGCGCTGCTCCAGCACCGCTCCGAGGTCCATGCGCTGGCCGTCGACTTCCTGCTCGGCGCGCTCTTCGCCCACGACTTCGCCCGCCCGGTGCAGGACGCGATGGCCGCGCCGCCGCCGCTGGGCCTGCGGATGCCGCTGGCCGCCGGGTTCGGGAAGTCGCTGCGGCGATAACAACACCCTTTGTTCATAAGGGAGTTGAGTGGATCTCACCGCAGCAGCAGCCCCCGGCGGCTCAGCAGGAACTTCTTGAAGGCGGCGACCGGCGGGGTGTCCTGGTGGCCGTCGAGCCAGGCGACGCCGATCTCGCGGACCGCCCGGGGCGCGGTGACGGTCAGCTCGGCGACGCCGGGCCGGGGCACCGCGGGCGGCGGCAGCAGCGCCACGCCGAGTCCGGCGGCGACCAGTCCGCGCAGCGTCTCCGCCTCCTCGCCCTCGAACGCGATCCGGGGCGCGAACCCCGCCTCGGCGCAGAGCGCGTCGGTGATCCGGCGCAGCCCGTAGCCCGGTTCGAGGGTGACGAAGAGTTCGTTCGCCGCCTCGGCCAGCCGGATGCGCTTGCGGGCGGCGAGCGGGTGGTCGTCCGGGACGACGAGCCGCAGCTTCTGCTCGTCGAGGCGGCGGGCGACGAGGTCCGGGTAGTCGGGCACCGGCGAGGTCAGACAGAGGTCGAGATCGCCGACGCGCAGCCGCTCGATCATCGCCTCGCCGTGGTTCTGGACGAGCTGGAAGCGGACCCGGGGGTGGTCGGCGCGGAAGGTGCGCAGCAGTCCGGGGACGGTCTCGGAGCCGAGGGTGTGGAGGAAGCCGAAGGCGACCTTCCCGGCAGCGGGGTCGGCGTCGGCGCGGACGGCATCGGTGGCGCGGTCCAGGTCGGCGAGCGCCTTCTCCGCCTGGGCACGGAAGGCGCGGCCCGCCGGGGTGAGCGAGAGGGTCCGGCCGTGCCGGGCGAAGAGGGCGACGCCGAGATCGTCCTCCAGCCGCACCAGCGCCCGGCTGAGCGTCGGTTGCGGCATACCGAGTTCCTGCGCGGCGCGGGTGACGTGCTCGTACCGGGCGACCGCGGTGAACTGCGCGAGGCGGGGCGCGAGGGCGAGCGCCCACGACCCGTCGCCGACGTCGACGCCGTCGGGCGCCCGTGTCCGTTCCCTCGCCATCGTCCGGCGTCCTTCCTCTCGCCTGTCCTGTATGTCTTTTCTGTTGCGAAGCGGTGACACAGCACGCTGTGAGCTGCTGTCATACGTCACCACATCGATTATGGCGTTTCCATGCATTGGACGCATAAAACACGGTCGGCCTACCTTCGGGCCATGCCTCCCGCTGATACCGGGGCGTCCGTCACCACCCGTGCGGTCGCCTCTCCCCTGTCGTCCCCCGACTCCTCCTCCGTGGCTGCCGCCGTCGGCCCCGACGCGCCCAAGCTGCACCCGGGTGGCCCCGGCTACCGCCGGATGAGCTTCGCCCTCTTCGCCGCGGGTCTCGCGACCTTCGCGCTGCTCTACTCGACGCAGGCGCTGCTGCCCGCGATCTCCGCGTCCCTGCACGTCTCGCCGGACCAGGCGAGCTGGACGGTCTCCGGCGCCACCTTCGGTCTTGCGCTCGCGGTGATCCCGCTCAGCGCGGTCTCCGAGCGCTTCGGCCGCCGCACGATGATGACCGCCTCGCTCACCGTCGCCGCGCTGCTCGCCCTGCTCGTGCCGTTCGCGCCGTCGCTGGGCTGGCTGATCGCGCTCCGCGTCGCGCAGGGCGTGGCGCTGGCGGGGCTGCCCGCGTCGGCGATGGCGTTCCTCGCGGAGGAGGTCCGCCCCCGGGCGCTGGTCGGCGCGATCGGCCTGTTCGTGGCGGGCAACAGCATCGGCGGGATGTCCGGCCGGATCGTGACCGGCTGGGTCGCGCAGGCGTGGGGCTGGCGGGCGGGGCTCGCCGCGGTCGGGCTGATGGCCGTGGTGTGCGCGGTGGTCTTCCGGGTGCTGGTGCCCCGCGCCCGGCACTTCGCGCCCCGCGCGGTCGGCCCGCGCGCCCTCGCCCGTACCCTCGGCGGCCACCTCGCCGACCCGCTGCTGCGGCGGCTGTACGGCATCGGCGCGCTGTTCATGACGGTCTTCGGCGCGGTCTACACGGTGATCGGCTACCGCCTGGTGTCCGAACCCTTCAACCTCCCGCAGGGCATCGTCGGTTCGATCTTCCTGGTGTACCTCGTCGGCACGGTGTCGTCCGCGGCGGCGGGCAACCTGGTCGGCCGGGTGGGGCGCCGCGGCGCGCTCTACCTCGCGGTCGGTACGACGACGACCGGGCTGCTGCTGACCCTCTCCGACGCGGTCGCCGGGGTGCTGGCCGGGCTGATCCTGATCACCGCCGGGTTCTTCGCCGGGCACGCGGTCGCCTCGTCCTCGGTCAGCCGCGCCGCCACGTCGGCCCGCGCACAGGCGTCGGCGCTGTACCAGTGCGCGTACTACGCGGGCAGCAGCGTCGGCGGCGCGCTCGGCGCGGTGGCCTTCCACGCGGCGGGCTGGGACGGCACCGTCGTCCTCGGCCTGCTGGCGATGGTCGCCGCCGCCTCGATCACCCTCTACGCCACCCGCAAGGCGCTCACCGAACAGCGGCTGCTGCGGCTCCAGAAGGCCGCGTAACCGCCCCCGAACCCGGAGGGCCCGCCCCACCACCTGTCCTGGTGGGGCGGGCCCTTCGTCATGGGGCGGTCAGCCGACGGGGAAGATTCCCGTATCCAGCGGAAGGTCGAAGGGCGCCGGGATGACCAGCCCATCGCCGAACTTCACCGCCTGGAGTACGCGGTAGACGTCGCCCGCCGGCTCCCCGTAGAGCGTGATGGTGGGCCCGCCGGGGGCCCACCGGTCGACGAGGAGGTAGAGCGGAACACCGGCACGGGCATAACCGGCGGCCTTCGCGATCCGGTCGTGGCTCGCGTTGGACTTCGAGGTGATCTCGACAACCATCTCGGCGGCGGCCGCCGGGACGTAATGACCCGGCTCACCGCAGACGACTGCGTCCGGAACCACTGCCAGATCGGGGATGTAGAGCCCTTTGCGGGACGGAACCGCCGCCCCAAGAGTCTGGTAGATCCCCCAGTCCTCGGGGAGCACGGCGTAAAGACGGCGTTGAACCTTGTCCGCGATGAAGTTGTGGATGTTGTCCGGCGGCGGTGACACGGTGACGATCCCCTCGATGATCTCCACCTTGCAGCCCTCCGGTGCGTCCGTCTGCTCCCAGATGCGGACGAGGTCGTCCCACTCGCGGCCAGGGTCCGGAGTGTGGTCGACGGTGAGTGCGCTCATGGCGGTCTCCTCTATCGGTACGTCACCCGTCCCAGCATGCCCGGCAGGCGGGCGCCCCGTCCACGAATCACCGTCACCCATACGGGAAACCCCAGGTCAGCCGATACGTTCCAGCACCACTGGCGTACCGGCGAACGTCGTGTCGGCCGGGCCGACGACGACCTGGCCGTCGAGGGCTTCGAGGGCGTAGGGCAGCTTCTCGGGGGTGTCGGTGTGGAGGGTGAGCAGCGGCTGTCCGGCGGCGACGAAGTCGCCCGGCTTGGCGTGGAATTCGACCCCGGCACCGGCCTGCACCGGGTCCTCCTTGCGGGCCCGGCCCGCGCCCAGCCGCCAGGCGGCGAGCCCGACGGCGTACGCGTCGAGGCCGGTGAGGATGCCGGTGGCGGAGGCGGTGACGGTGTGCTGCTCGTGGGCGACGGGCAGCGGCGCGTCGGGGTCGCCGCCCTGGGCGAGGATCATGCGGCGCCAGTGGTCCATGGCGGAGCCGTCGGCGAGCGCCTTGGCCGGGTCGGCGTCGGGCAGTCCGGCCGCGTCCAGCATCTCGCGGGCGAGCGCGAGGGTGAGGTCGACGACGTCGCGGGGGCCGCCCCCGGCCAGCACCTCGACGGATTCGCGGACCTCCAGGGCGTTGCCCGCGGTGAGACCGAGCGGGGTGGCCATGTCGGTGAGCAGGGCCGTGGTGCGTACGCCGTGGTCGGTGCCCAGCTCGACCATGGTGGCGGCGAGTTCGCGGGCGTCGTCGAGGTTCTTCATGAACGCGCCGGAGCCGACCTTGACGTCCAGGACGAGGGAGCCGGTGCCCTCGGCGATCTTCTTGGACATGATCGAGGAGGCGATGAGCGGGATCGACTCGACGGTGCCGGTGACATCGCGCAGCGCGTAGAGCTTCTTGTCGGCGGGGGCCAGCCCGTCACCGGCGGCGCAGATGACGGAGCCGACGTCGCGCAGCACGTCCAGCATCTCGGGGTTGGTGAGCTGCGCGCGCCAGCCGGGGATGGCCTCCAGCTTGTCGAGGGTGCCGCCGGTGTGACCGAGGCCGCGCCCGGAGAGCTGCGGGACGGCGGCGCCGCAGGCGGCGACCAGCGGGGCGAGCGGCAGGGTGATCTTGTCGCCGACGCCACCGGTGGAGTGCTTGTCGGCGGTGGGGCGGGGCAGCGAGGAGAAGTCCATCCGCTCACCGGAGTTGATCATTGCGGCGGTCCAGCGGGCGATCTCCGTGCGGTTCATGCCGTTGAGGAAGATCGCCATGGCCAGGGCCGACATCTGCTCATGGGCGACCTCGCCACGGGTGTAGGCGCCGATGACCCAGTCGATCTGATCGGCGGTCAGCTCGCCGCGGTCGCGCTTGGTGCGGATGACGGAGATGACGTCCATGGAGGCTCCCTTTCGAACGGTTGCCCCCTGTTCTACACGCATAGAACGGGAGGGGCGAGGCCGGATGGCGCGGAACGCCACCCCGGGCCGCACACAGCGGCACGGCGGACGAGCGCGGCGGCACGGCGGACAGGCGCGGCGCCGCGGGGCCCAGCCCGGAAACGCCCGGCGCGCACGCTCCGGGGCGTCGCGGGGCCCGGTGCGAAGGCGCCCGGCGCGCACGCTCCGGGGCGCCCCCGATCTCACCCGGAGAAACCCCGGAGCCGTCCCGGACACGTACCCCCGAGGCGGCCCGCCGCGTCAACCGCCCTCAGCCGCGCAGGTGTCCGGGCCCGAACGGGTCCGGGAGCAGTTCGACGAGCGGCCGGATTCCGGAGCCGGTGTCGACCAGCATCTCGGGACCGCCGTGCTCGTGCAGCAGCTGACGGCAGCGCCCGCACGGCACCAGCACCTCGCCCGCCGCATCGGCGCAGGTGAACGCCGTGAGGCGGCCGCCGCCGGTGGCGAACAGCGCCGAGACCAGACCGCATTCGGCGCACAGCGCGAGGCCGTACGAGGCGTTCTCGACGTTGCAGCCGGTGACCGTCCGCCCGTCGTCGACGAGCGCCGCGGCCCCTACGGGATACCCGGAGTACGGGGCGTAGGCCCGGGACATCGCGTCCCGGGCCCGCGCGCGCAGAGCGGTCCAGTCGACCGGCTCCTGTGAGGTCATGCGCCTTGTCCTCGACGGTAGGGCCGGCCCCCCGCCTTCGGCGGCCGCAGCCGCTGTGAGAAGAGCGCGAGCACCAGCAGGGTGGCGATGTACGGGCTGGCCTCGACCAGCTCCAGCGGCACCGTATCGGCGACCGCGTACCAGACCACCAGCGCCACGGCGACGACGGCGGCCACCGCCGCCTGGACGCGCTTGGCGGCGCGCAGCCGCAGCAGGGCGAGGACGGCGAGCAGCGCGGCGAGGCCGAGCAGCAGGGCGTGGACGGTGGGGCCGCCGCTGCGCAGCTGCATCGCGTCCATGAAGCCGAACAGTCCGGCGCCCATCGCGACGCCGCCCGGCCGCCAGTTGCCGAAGATCATGGTGGCGAGGCCGATGTAGCCGCGGCCGCCGGTCTGGCCGTCCTGGTAGAAGTGCACGCCGATGGAGAGGAACGCGCCGCCCAGACCGGCGAGCGCACCGGAGACCAGCACCGCCGCGTACTTGTACGCGTAGACGTTGACGCCCAGCGACTCCGCCGACAGCGGCGCCTCACCGCACGACCGCAGCCGCAGCCCGAACGACGAGCGCCACAGCAGGTAAAAGGTGGCGACGAAGAGGGCGACGGTGCCGAGGGTGAGCCAGGAGACGTTGGTGACGGCCGCGCCGAGGATCCCGGCGAGGTCGGAGACGAAGAACCAGTGGTGCGCCTCGACGGAGTTGAGCCAGTCCGACAGGCCGGGGACGGTGAACGTCGGCATGTCCGGCATCGGCGGGGACTGCTTGTCGTTGCCGCCCGCCGCCTGCGCCGCGCTGCCCTCGCCGCCGAACCAGAGCGTGGCGAGGTACTGCGTGGCACCCAGGGCGAGGATGTTGATGGCGACACCGGAGACGATGTGGTCGACGCCGAAGGTGACCGTCGCCACCGCGTGGACGAGGCCGCCGAGCGCGCCGCCGACGATGCCCGCGGCGGCCGCGGCCCACGGCCCGTGCTGCCAGCCGATCCAGCCGGCGGCGAACGAACCGAGCATCATCATGCCTTCGAGGCCGATGTTGACCACCCCGGCCCGCTCCGACCAGAGGCCGCCCAGACCGGCCAGGCCGATCGGTACGGCGGCGGAGAGCGCGGCGCCGAACTGGCCGGTGGAGGTGAGGTCCGCGGTGCCGGTCAGGGCCCGCAGACCGGAGACGGCGAGCAGGGCGACCGCGAGGATCAGCAGGATCCAGGGGTAGGTCAGCTTGCGCCGCCCGCCCTTCGCGGCGGCCGCGACGGGCTGCGCCGCGGGCTTGAGGTCCGCGCTCACGCCGACACCTCCGACTTGTCGTTGTTACCGGCGTCGTCGGCGCGGCTGCCCGCTGCGCGGGCCGCGGCCGCCAGTTCCTCGCCGACCTTGCGCTGCTGGAGCCGCAGGCCGTAGCGGCGCACCAGCTCGTACGCGATGACGACGCAGAGCACGATGACGCCCTGGATGACGCCGACGATCTCCTGGGCGTAGCCCTCGAACTCCAGGCGGGAGCCGGTGCGGTCGAGGAACGCCCAGAGCAGCGCACCGAAGGCCATGCCGACCGGGTGGTTACGGCCGAGCAGGGCGATGGCGATGCCGGTGAAGCCGATGCCCGCCGGGAAGTCGGTGCCGTACTGGAAGGACTCGCCGAGCAGGGTGGGCATGCCGACCAGACCGGCGGCGGCGCCGGACAGCAGCATCGAGATGACGACCATCCGCTTGACGCTGACGCCGCTGGCCTCGGCGGCCGGTTCGGAGGCGCCGACGGCCCGCAGGTCGAAGCCGAAGCGGGTGCGGGAGAGCAGGAACCAGTACAGGGCACCGGCGATCACCGCGATCACCACGAAGCCGTAGACCGGCTTGGGGTGCGTCGGGAAGGAGAAGAAGTGGCTGGACTCCGGCAGGAACTTCGTGTGCAGGAGGTTGCCGTCCTTGATCGCGAGGCGGCCGTCCTGGAGGAAGTAGCCGATGACCGACGCCGCGATGGAGTTCAGCATGATCGTGGTGATCACCTCGCTGACCCCGCGGGTGGTCTTCAGCAGTCCGGCGATACCGGACCAGACCGCGCCGACCAGCATCGCGACGACGATGAGCAGCACGATCTGGAGGGCGCCGGGCAGCACCAGCGAACCGCCGACCGCCGCGGCGGCGAACGCCGCGAGGCGGTACTGGCCGTCGACGCCGATGTTGAAGAGGTTCATCCGGAAGCCGATGGCGACCGCGAGCGCCGACAGGTAGTACGGGACCGCCTTGTTGACGATCCAGACCTGGCTGTCGCTGTAGTGGCCGTAATCGGCCATGATCCCGTACGCGCGGAACGGGTTCTCGCCGGACGCCAGGAAGACCAGCGAGCTGATGACTATCGCGGCGACGACGGCGAGCAGCGGCGCGGCGAGGGCGAGGACCACCTTGTCGCGGGCGGCGCTTCGCGCACCGCCCTGCGCGGGCAGTTTGGCGGCGGTCATGCCTGGTCACCGCCCGTCGGCTCGGTGTCGCCGGACGCGGGACGGCCGGTGCCGGCGTCCCCGTCCGCGGTGAGGTGGCCGCTGGCGGCACCGGTCATGGCGGAGCCCAACTCCTCCGGGGTGATCACGGCGGGATCCGCGTCCGCGACCAGCCGGCCCCGGTACATCACCCGCAGGGTGTCGGACAGGCCGATCAGCTCGTCCAGGTCGGCGGAGATCAGCAGCACGGCCAGGCCCTCGCGGCGGGCCGTGCGGATCTGCTCCCAGATCTGCGCCTGCGCGCCGACGTCGACCCCTCGGGTGGGGTGCGCGGCGATCAGGAGCTTGGGGTGGTGGCTCATCTCGCGGCCGACGATCAGCTTCTGCTGGTTGCCGCCGGAGAGCGAGGCGGCGGTGACCTCGATGCCGGGGGTACGCACGTCGTACTCCTCGACGATCCGCGCGGTGTCCTTACGGGCACCGGCCGGGTCGAGGAGCTTGCCCCTGCTGTTGGGGCGTTCGGTGACATGGCCGAGGATACGGTTCTCCCACAGCGGCGCTTCGAGCAGCAGGCCGTGGCGGTGGCGGTCCTCGGGGACGTAGCCGATGCCGCCCTCGCGGCGGCGGCGGGTGGAGGTGCCCGACAGGTCGGCGCCGTCGAGGGTGACGGTGCCGCGGTCGGGGGTGCGGGTCCCCATGATCGCCTCGACCAGTTCGGCCTGGCCGTTGCCCTCGACGCCGGCGACGCCGAGGACTTCGCCCTTGTGGATGGTGAGGCCGATGCCGTCGAGGACGGTGCGGACCACGCCGTCGGAGTCGGTGGCCGACAGGTGCAACCCGTCGACCTGGAGCATCGGCGCGTCGGTGACGGTCGACTCGCGGGTCTCCGGCGACGGCAGTTCGCTACCGACCATCAGCTCGGCGAGCTGCTTGGGCGTGGTGTCCTCCGGCACGACGGAGGCGACGGTCGTCCCGCGGCGGATGACGGTGATGTCGTCGGCGACCGACAGCACCTCGCCCAGCTTGTGCGAGATGAAGAGGACGGTCAGTCCCTCGGACTTCAGCTCCCGCAGGTTGGCGAAGAGCGCGTCGACCTCCTGCGGGACGAGGACGGCGGTCGGCTCGTCGAGGATGAGGGTGCGGGCGCCGCGGTAGAGAACTTTCAGGATCTCCACCCGTTGCCGGTCGGCGACGCCGAGGTCCTCGACGAGGACGTCGGGCCGGATGCCGAGGCCGTACGCGTCGGAAATCTCCATGATCTTCGTGCGGGCGCGCCCGCCGATGCCGTGCAGTTTCTCGGCGCCCAGGACGGTGTTCTCCAGGACGGTGAGGTTGTCGGCAAGCATGAAGTGCTGGTGGACCATGCCGATGCCGTGGGCGATGGCGTCGCCCGGGGTGTTCAGCGCGGTCTCGGTGCCGTCCAGCGCGATGGTGCCCTCGTCCGGCTTCTGCATGCCGTAGAGGATCTTCATCAGGGTGGACTTCCCGGCGCCGTTCTCGCCGCAGAGGGCGTGGACGGTGCCGCGGCGGACGGTGAGGTGGATGTCGTGGTTGGCGACGACGCCCGGGAACCGTTTGGTGATTCCGCGGAGTTCTACGGCAGGGGCGTCCGGCCGGGCCGGGGCGCTGCTTGTGGGTGCTGCGTTGATGGCGCACTCCCCTCGGGGATGAAGGAGCGGAAGGGGCGGGTGTGACACGCGTGGGTCACGAAGGGGCACGGCTGAGCCCCCGGGGCCTTGACCGGGCCGCCGGGGCGGTGCCGTCCCGGGCTACGGCGTCTCCTTGACCTTCACCTTGCCCTCGACGATCTTCTTCCGGGCCGCGTCGATCTGCGGCTGGATGTCCTTGATGAAGCCGCCGGACGTGGCGAGCCTGACGCCGTTCTTCTTGAGGTCGTAGGCGTGCACCCCGGTCAGCGGCTTGCCGTCCTCGACGCTCTTGATCAGGTCGTACACGGCCACGTCGACGTTCTTCACCACCGACGTGAGGATGCAGTCCCGGTACTTCGCGAGGCCCGCCTGCTGGTACTGGTCGGAGTCGACGCCGATCGCCCAGGCGCCCTTGCGCCTGCTGATCGCCTCGATGGACCCGGCGCCGGACTGCCCGGCCGCGGAGTAGATCACGTCGATACCGCTGTCGAGCATGCCCGCGGCCTTGGCCTTCGCCGCCGCCGGGTCGTTGAAGCCCTTGTCGTTGTTCGGGTAGAGGTACTGCGAGACGACCTCGGCCTTCGGGTCGGTGGCGCGCACCCCCTGCTCGAACCCGGCCTGGAACTTCTGGATCAGCGCGTTGTTGACGCCGCCGATGAAACCGACCTTGTGGCTCTTGCTCTTCAGCGCCGCGGCGACACCCGCCAGATACGAACCCTCGTGCTCGGCGAAGACCATCGCATCGACGTTCTTACCGGTCGGCACGGCATCGACCACGCCGAACGTCGTCTCCGGGAAGTCCTCCGCGACGTTCTGCACCGACTGGCTGTACGCGAAGCCGACGCCGATGACGGGGTTGTACCCGGCCTCCGCGAACGACGTCAGCCGCTGCTCGCGGTCGGCCTCGGTCTCGCCGTTCTTCGCCGTGAGCATCTTGACGTTGACGCCGAGATCCTTCCGGGCGTTCTCCGTGCCCCGCGCGGCCGCCTCGTTGAACGAGTGATCGTCGCGGCCACCGATGTCGAAGGCGAGCCCGACGCCCGCGTGCTTGGCACGGTTCGCCTCGGCGAAGCTCTGCCCGCACGCGGTGGCGGTGAGCGCGAGAACCACGGTGGCACTGGCCGCGGCGGCAATCCTGGTGACCCGACGCACGGGGCCTTCCCTTCGCTCCCGGCGCCCCCTGTGGCTCCGGCTTAGCGGGAGATTAACGCGCGTAGACATGGCGCAAAACCTCCACGACTCTGCCGTTATCGATTCGTCGCGAAGGGGGCGGGGGAGCCTGGCGCCTCGGGGCGCGGGGCGCACGAGGGCCACCGGCGACCGGGCGGTTCGGGATGAGCCACCCTGCTCGACCCCGAGGGCAACGAATTCTGCGTGGAGCGGGGCGTGGGAACGAGTGGTACCGGGAAGCGATCCCGCTGGCCGAAGGGCGCTACGAAAGCTACGTGAAGGAACGAGCCCAGCAAGAAGGAGGCCGATCATGAGCGGTTACACGCGATGGCAGGACATCCGCGCCGAGCATGTTGCCCGGGCCGGAGGCGAGGAGGCCGTACGGGCGGGTAAGGAGGAGCTTCTTGCCGAGATGACCGGCCGCCGTTTGGCGGAGCTGCGGCGGACCCGAGGTCTGACCCAGCAGGAGGTGGCGGACCGCATGGGCGTCACCAAGGGGCGTGTGTCGCAGATCGAGCAGGGACACCTCTCCGGCCAGAAGATCCTCGCCCGCTTCGCGGTGGCTCTGGGTGGGCGCCTGCACCAGGCCATCTCTTTCGACGACGGGGACATCGCAGCGATTGCCTGAGCTGCGCGAGGGGACGGAGCCGCGCAGGCGGCCGCGCCCCTCACCGCGCGGCCGACGGCCGGCGGCGGATCTCGTATACCGGGAAGGCGGCTCCGCGTCGGCCGAACGCGGGGCCGGTGGGTGTGGTTCCGGTCCGGAGGAATCCCGCCTTGATCAGGACGCGGCCGGACGCGGGGTTGTCGGGGTGATGGCAGGCGGTGAGGCGGGTGATCCTCGTACGGGTGAAGGCGTAGGTCACGGTCTGCCGGAGGGCTTCCGTTGCGTAGCCGTTGCCCCAGGTGTCCTCGCGCAGGAGGTAGCTGACGGTCGCGTGCCCCCGCTCCCGCTCGCGGAATTTCACCAGGCCGACGACGTCGTCGCCGAGGATGATGGCGAAGCACCAGCGTTCACGGGGAGTTGCGCGGGCCTGGGCCATGGCGGTCTCGACGTAGGCCGCCGCCTCCTCGGCGGACATGTCCCGGTGACGGGTGAAGGCCACCGAGGCGCCACTGTAGATCCGCTGCACGGCCGGTGCGTCGCCCGGGGCGAGGCTTCGCAGTTCGGTCACTGTCCGGCCTCGGTGCACAGGGTGGCCACCTCGGCGGCAGCAGGGCGCCGGTCGGGGTCAGCCGCCAGGCATGCGGTGATCAGCTTCTCGAACGCGGGGAAGGGCCATGGACGGGCATCCGCGAGTGGGGACACCTTGCCTTCCGCGATGGCCCCGAGCTTGGCCGTGCGGTCTTCGTCGTCCGCGTACGTCACCGGCCGCCGCCCGGTCCAGCACCAGAACAGCGAGGCACCCAGGCTCCAGACATCAGCCGGTGGCCGGACATGGATGTGTGCGTCATCTCCGGTGGACAAGAGGGCGCCGGCGACTTCGGGGGCAGTGGTGTGGGTGAGCGCGCCCCGGTACGGCAGTCGTTCGGCTTCTTCGGGACCGCAGGCCAACGCGTAGTCGATCACGTGCGCTCCTCCCCCCTCGACAAGAGTGTTGGTGGGCTGTACGTCGGCGTGTGCCCATCCGGCGGTGTGCAACGCGTCCAGGCGCCGCGCCCAGGTGCGGGCGATCTCCAGCAGCCACGCGCGCACGGAGGGGCGGTTCCCTTCCGGGCCGCGGCCCGGGGCCAGGGCGCGCCACAGTGGAACGCCGTCGATCCAGCGCACGGCGAGCCATCTCCCGCGCTCCCACGGTCCGGCATCGACGCGGTAGGTGGCATCGATGGCGCCCGCCTTCGCCAGGAGGCGGAGATGTCGGTCCTCCTGGTCCATTTCCGTGGCCTTGCCCCAGGCGTCGGGGCCACCGGGCGCGTTCGCCTTCAGCGCCAGACGTACGTCCGGGGCGGTCACCTTCCACGTCCGGGAGCCACGCCGGTCGCTGAGCAGTTCGGCGGTGAGAGGAGTGCCGAACCTCTCGGTGAGCAGATCGATTGCCTCGCGCGGCGGCGTCGTCACGTCATCAGCTGTTTCGCCCATGCCCGTACCGTCTTCCAGTCCTGTGGGAGGTGCCCGAACACATCGCGTCCGTCGTCCGCCGCACCGGCCACGGCGGCGGCGAGTTGCGGTGTCCGGTGCAGAAAACGGGGATCGCGCGGGCGGACCGCCGCCCGCACGGAGAGAAACGAACACGGGGGCGCCGGGATACTGCGGCCGTCGCGCTGGGTGCGCTGTTCGCCGTGCGGAATTTCCCGAACATGAGCCCCACGGGCCCGTACAGGTTCTTCAACGCCCAGTGCGGCCAGGTCATCAGGGAGCGGTGGTCAGCCCCGTCGCCGACGAGGAGAACGATGTTCTCGCATACGAGCGTCCCGTGCGGCCGGGTCGTCAACGGCCGTGCCCATTCCGCTGCTTGTACGCCGACGTGAAATATCTCGGCCTCGGTCGGCTCCGGATCGCCGACGATCTCGTACACCGTCCATCCCGTCAGCCCCCGCGCCATCGACGGCGCCAGATACGGACAGTGCTCCGACACCGCAGGCACGTAGTCGGCGACGTTCACGCTCTTCGGTCCAGCCGTACGTCCCTCGACAAGGCGGAGCGCCCCAGCCGTGGGCCGGAACGCTCCGTCGGCGCGCAGGGGCGTCACGATGCGGTGACCTTGCGCCGCCTCGGGGTGACGTCGTCGCCTTCGCCGGGGACGGGGACGGGGGAACAGTCCCATTCGGCGACCACTTCACCGGTTTGCCGGTAGTGGGTGAGTCGCGTCTCGTCGATCCGACCGTCACTGCCGGTGAACCAGATCTCCGGCAGCGGGCCGTACCTCGCTTCGTACGCGGAGATCCAGGAGATCCGGCCCTTCCCGTGGCTGCTCGCGTGTCCGAGCAGCTGCCCGGCGTGCCGGATGCTGAATTCGGCGTACTCGGCGGTGTGCATCATGCGGTGCCATGCGGCGTCGATGACGGGGCAGAACATCTGGGGCGTCGGGCGGCCGGCCTCGAACTGCCGGGCACTCACCTCGAAGAATTTGGCCAGCTCGACGCTTTCCGGGGACTGCGTGGTGCTCATGTCGCGCTCCTCTCGTGTGGGGCGGGTGGTGCTGACGGTCGGCGATGCCGCGCTCGGCGGGCGTGATCTCGGCGGGCAGGGTTTCCGGTTGCCGGGAAGCACGGTGCGAATCCCTCTGGGAGCGGGGCATGCGGCTCGCCGAGTGCGCGGAGAAACTGCCGGTCGCCGGAGAAGGGCGTGCGGGCATGCAGCCAGCGATGGTTGTCAAGCAAATACCCCTGTCCGGCCTGAAGGACGATGCGGTACCGGCTGTCGGCAATGGCGCCGCGCAGGTGAGGGAGGTACATCTGGACAGCCGGACTCCACCGGGCCAGGTCGTCCTGGCGCAGCCGTACGGAGATCCGTCCGCCGGCATGGGCGGTGATGACCTGGGTGGCATGTGCGGGGCCGAATCCGGCCCCGGCTCCGAAGCGCACGGTGCGGGGCTGCGCAAGCATCACCCCTGCCTCGGGACATCTGCCGACGAGCCGCTCGTGGATGTCGCGTCCGTCGAACAGGAGGACGTCACCGCCGGTGGCCGCGGGACGCAGACACACCAGGAGCATCAGGCGGGGCGGCCTGGGCGTGCCGGATCGTTCGGTGTGCGCTTGCAGTTCGCCACTGCCGAGCCCCGCGAAGCCCGCGCGGCGGGCATGGCTGCCCGTATCGCGGATCAGCGTGAGGCCGTCCGGTGCGCTGTGCGGGTGCGGTGTGAGAGCCATCGCCCGGGTGGCGAATGCCAGGACCTGGTGACGGTTCCGCAGTCCGTCGACGGTGACGATCCCGGACTCACGGAGCTGATCAGCAATCACATTGTCCGCCCGCTCCGCACGGACGTTGACGTAGCGGTCGGCGAAGAACGTCACGGAGCGGGTTGCGGCATCGTGCATTGCCGTTCTCCTTCGGTCGCGGCGGATGTGATCAGGGTGGGGATCCGGGCTGCCGGGGTAAAGCGACGGATTGTCGACTCGGGCACACCGTTCGCGACGGCGGTGGTTCGGATGCTGCGTGCTACGTTCCGGGAGCCCGGGCCGCACACCGCAGGACGCGAGGACCGACATGACGTACACGCCGCCGCTCTGGCCCGTCTCCGTGAAGGGCGTCGCACTCGACGCGCGGGACCGCGTACTGCTGCTCAAGAACGAACGCGACGAATGGGAACTGCCCGGCGGACGTCTGGAGATCGGCAGCGCGGATGGCGCCCTGCCCGCGGACACGAGCCCCGAGGCCGCGCTGGAACGGGAGATCCGGGAGGAGACCGGCTGGGAGGTCACGGCCGGTCCGCTCATCGACGGCGGGACGTGGATCTACCAACCCCTCCCCGGGCGGAGGGTGCTGATCGTCACCTATGGATGCACCGTGCTGACCCCCGATCGTCCGCCGGTCATCAGCCACGAGCACAAACAACTCGGAGTGTTCACCGCCGACGACGTACCCACCCTGCGCATGCCCGGCGGCTACAAGCAAGCCATCGCCGCCTGGTACGGCCGCAGGCACACCGGCCGCACGGAGCCCGACGCGCACGACCGGAGGTAGCCGAGCGTGTCCGGGGGTGAGAGCACGCAGCAGACGGGGACGCGCCCACCCCCTGCGGCGCTCCGGCCCGCTCCCCGACACGCCCAATGGCACTGGGCGACTCCGCAGGCCCAACTCCTCCTCGCCACTGGCGATCTGGCCGCCATCATGCGGTTCCACCGCCGTGTGCACGGCCTCAACCAAACCGCGCTCGGCGCACTTCTCGGCTACGACAAGACCTACATCTCCGCTCTCGAACGGGGAAAGCGCGTCCTCGACGACATCGGCTCCCGCCGCCGGGTCTGTGACGCCCTGCACCTTCCGCCGCACGTCCTCGGGGTCACCGATCCCACCGACACGGATCACCGGACGATGCTGCAGTTCGGCGAGTCCACCGTCCGGCTCGCAGAGATCGCCCGGCAGTCCGGCCACGCCTCCGAGGCTGTCGCCGAACTGTGGCCGCTCGTTGCCCGGCTCGAAGCCCGCCTCGCCGACGGACGCGCCGAGCGGGACGTGCTGCACCTGCTCGCCCGTGCCCAGGCGGGCCTCGGTGTGGCCCTGGGCAATGTGCTGCCCGAGGAGCGTCTCGCCACGGCCGCCCACTGGACGGCCCGGAGCCTGGAGATCGCCGAATACTTCCGGGACCCGGGCCTGACCTCGTACGCGCTGCGCATGCACGGCAACGAGCTCCGCAAGGCCAACCTGCGAGGCGCCGCCGTCCCACGGCTGTGCCGCGCCGCCGCCACCGCACCCGACGAAACGGCCCGGGCCGCCGCCCTGCCGCTCCTCGCCCGGGCGGCCGGCGCCCTGGGCGACGGCCCCCTCTTCGACCGGGTGACGCGGGAGGCGAAAACCCTGCTGACCCGCGTCGACCACACCAGCCTGTTCAACCCCTTCTCCCTGTGCGAGATCCACCTGCGCGGCCTCGTCTCCACCGGACGGACGGACCTGGCGATGCGGCTGGTGGAGCACGGTCCGACGGCCGGGATAGGCGTAGCCCCGCAGTGGCGTGTCATCGAGCTCGTCACCGTCGCGCACGTCCAGTTGTTGGCCGACGACCGCGGCGGCGCCGCCCAATCGCTGGACCGCGCGATCCTGGAAGCGGCCGCGCAGCGCCTGCCGCACCAACTCCAGCGCGTCATGCGCATCGCCGGAACCGGGCTGCCCGCCCAGCATGCCGCCGCCTCACGGTCCCTGGATCGGATACGGAGCGAGTTGGCCGCTTGAGACGTGGCCGCGGGGTGGGCTGACGGCTGTTCCGCGCAGGTCACGCAAGCGGGGTACCAGGGTTCTCCGCCTCGCTTCCCTCCGGCTCGGGCACCCGCTGCACCCGCTGCACCCGCGACTCCGCGATCCCCAGTGCGTCCCGCAGGCACTCGGCGAGCCGCACCCCCGCGTACCGCACCTCCCCGTAGGGGGACAGGGGGTCGGCCAGGACCGCGCAGCCCCGCCGCAACACGTCGTATCCCACGTCGAGTTGGGCGTCCTCGACGCCGTCGGCGAGGCGGGAGAGGAAGCTGCCGGGGCCGCTGGCGCTGAGGACGCAGAGTTTGCCGTCGGCGGTCCATGGCAGGAGGCGGACGTGGTGGGCCGGGGCGGTGTCGGTGAGGTGCTGCCCGGCAGCCGAATCGGGGGCGAAGCTGCGGGCGGCGGACCGGTCCGCGGGGGGTTCCTGCACGGCTACCTCCAAGGGTCTTCGGCGAGTACGTAGAGCGGGTGCGCGAGTCCACCGATGCGATGGCGGAGCGGTGGGCGTACGTCGGCGGGTGAGCGGACGGGCCAGACGGACAGGGTGTATCTGCCGTCCGTGTCCTGGACGGTGACGAAGAGCGGGCAGCCGCGCTTGAGGTGATCTCGCGCCGCATGCTCCTCGGCGGGGTCCGCCGCCCATGCCCGCAGGCCGGTCGGGCAGTCCGGTATCCCCGTGTGCGCCCGGGGCCGACGGGCCGGACCCAGGGCGCGCGCTCCGGGTCGGGGTCGAGCCGTTCCGCGAGGTGCCGGGCCTGACCCCGGAGCCAGCGGACGGCGAGGACGGGCGAGATCGTTCGAAAGGTGCCCAGGACGTGTGACGCGGTGCGGTCGGAACCGAACGGCCGCCCCTCGCACCGGACTTCGGCGAAGTAGGCCGTCATCGCAGGTCACCTCGGGTGCGTGGGGTGGCGCGGGGCCTGGCGGGGGCCTCGTACTCCGTGGGCCCACCTCTGCGAATCCTGACAATCCTGACAGCCATGGCCGTCCCTCTCCGTAGTCATTCCACTACCGGGGAGGGTTAGCGTGGCTTAGCGTCGGACCCGTCTTCAACGTTCCATGTACGGAGGGCACGTTGGTAAACATCAAGGAACTGAACCCCGAGGCGAGCCCGCAGGCCGCTTACGGTGCGCGCGTACGCAGCGCCCGCGAAGCGCGCGGGTGGAAGCAGGACGACCTCGCCGAACTCGTCGGCTACTCCGGCAGGCACATCTCGGCGGTGGAAACTGGCCGCAAGCCGCCAACCCTGCGGTTTTCGCGCAGTCTTGATACGACCTTCGGCTTCACGGGGACCCCGGAGTCGTTCGAGCGCGGATGGGGGGAGATCCGAAACGGCAGCCTGTTGGAGGGATTTCCGGAATACGTCACGCACGAGGCGCGGGCGGTCGAACTCCGGATGTTCCACATCGGGGTCATTCCCGGTCTGCTTCAGACGCCCGCGTACGCAAGAGCCATGGAAGAGGGCAACGTGAAGCGAGGCACGCTCACGCCCGAACAGGCTGATGAGCGCGTCTCGGTTCTGGCGGAGCGGCAGGCGACGCTGGCACGCCCCAGGCCCCCCACGATGCTTGTGGTGATGGACGAGAGCTGCATACGTCGTCCGGTCGGTGGTGCCAAGGTCATGGACGAGCAGCTTCGGCATCTCGTGGAGTTCGCCAGGTTGCCGAACTCGATGCTCCAAGTCGCCCCGTACGACATAGGTGAGCGGCGCCCCTTCAACCTGCCGATCAACCTGCTGACGATGCCGGACCGGTCCGTGATCGCGTACGCAGAGTCCCAAGCACAGGGGCACTTGGACCGCGAAGCAACGTTCGTGCTGTCGGCGCTGTCGGCCTACCATCAATTGCAGGCCGAATCGCTGTCCCAAGCGGAATCCGTGGCCATGATCGAGCAGTTGCGAAAGGGCTCCCCGTGACGACCGACTCCCTCCCCCTGACCTGGTTCAAGTCCTCCTACAGTGGCAACGGCGGTGAGTGCATTGAGGTTGCCGCCAACCTCGTCACCTCGCGCGGCATCGTCCCCGTCCGCGACTCCAAGGACCCGCACGGCCCTGCGCTGACCGTTCCCACCGCTGCTTTCGCGTCTTTCGTGGCGGGCGTCAAGACCGGAGAGTTCCGCGCCTGAGTCACGCCGTATACGGCAAAAGCCCCGTCAGGCCCTCCGAGTTGGAGGCCAGGCGGGGCTTTCGTTCGCCCTCTCGCGGCGCCACCACCGGGCTCCTACCCTCGGACGGGACCACGAGCACGCCGACAAGCAGCGAAAGGGCACCCCGTGACGACCGACCTCCTCCCCCTGACCTGGTTCAAGTCCTCCTACAGCGGCAGCGGTGGCTCCTGCGTCGAGTGGGCACCGGCGCGCGCGGTGGCCACCGGCATCGTCCCCGTCCGCGACTCCAAGGACCCGCAGGGCCCGGCCCTGAGCGTCCCCGCCGCCGCGTTCGCGTCCTTCGTCGCGGGCGTCAAGGCCGGAGAGTTCCGCGCCTGAGCCGGACCGCAGACCACGACGGAAGCCCCGTCGCGCCACCCATCCCCCGGGGGCGCGGCGGGGCTTTCGTTCGTTCTCCCGCGGCATCGCGTGGCACACCTGTGAGGGCGAAACTGGGAAAGTGGCTCGACTCGACCGTCGCGCTCCAGGGGGCAAGGGGTGAGGAGCCCAGGCGGTCGCGCCCGCCATCATCGCCTGCGTCAACCGTCGCCTGACGGCCCGCGGCTCGGCCGTCCGAAGGAGCAGCACGGCCGCCCGCCAGGGCCTGTCCCGTCGGCCAACCGCCTCGTATTAGTGACCCGTTAGCGGGACGGCAGGCCGGTGGCCCAGAGTGGTGATCGTCCGGAAGCGAGACGACAGAAACACAGCATCGGGAGCACATGATGATCACCGCCACCGCCCACCGCTTCCGCGGCCGCGCCGGCCGCCGTATCGCCCTTGCCGTCGCCGCCGCCGCGGCGCTGGGGATGGGGGTCACCGCCTGCGGGCAGGGCGACACCGGGGCGGGCAAGGTCAACTCTTCGGCCGCGTCGGAGGACTCGTCGCGGTCGCAGTCCGCGGACGGCTCCGGCGGGCAGGCGCGGAGCGCCGGGTCCGGTGAGCACACCACGACCGGCGGCGACAGCGGCGGGTCCACCGGCGGCGGCGCCGCTCAGGGGGGCGAGCGGACGATCGTCGGCAAGCTGTCCTACCTCGCGCCCGGCAAGCTGATCGTCAAGCCCGACAGCGGCGGCATGGACCAGGCGTTCCTGGTCGCCAACGCCACGAGGGTGCTCGGTGCGGCCGCGATCTGCGGCGACCCCGAGGGCAATGTCTCCATCGACAAGGAGGGCTTCGGCACCTACAAGTGCGATGTGGAGCAGCTGGAGACGGCCGCCAAGACCAACAGCGTGACCGTCCGCGTCACCATGGACAGCAAGCTCGGCGCCGCGGATGTCGTCGCGGAGAAGTACCACCCGTAAATCCCGCACCAGTCGTTCCACGCCGCGCGCCCCGGGGGGGTTGGCCCCCCCCGGGGCGGGGTCCGCGGCCGGAGCCCGGCGGCCGCAGCGGCGGCCCGGCCGCGAAGCCCTCCCGG
>NZ_JBHYGX010000006.1:3338-18290 GCF_042739975.1 Streptomyces sp. NPDC059080 | reverse complement strand
TCCCCGCGGGGCGCGGGCGGGGTTGGGGGCGCTTAATCCCCACCGCCAAACCCCCCTCCCTCGGCGCCCCGGGGCGGGGGGGGGGGGGGCTTTCGCCCCGCCGGGCGCGCGGGCGTTGCGGCGCGCCGGTCACGCATCGCGCAGCAGGACCTCGAAGTCGTCGTCGTAGGCGTGGTCCGGTCCCGTTCGGCGGTGCCGTTTTTGATGCGCTCGGGGGTCTTGTCGGTGTTGAGGGCGGAGCAGCCGGTGAGCAGGAGGACGGCGACACCGGCCAGGGCGAGTGTCGTACGTGCCCGTTTCCGCTCGGGTGCTCCGTACGCGCGTATGCCCTGTATGGGAAACGGTCCCCCGTAAGTCTGGAAACCGGGCGTAATTCTACGCAGTGCGGCATACCAGGCGTTCGCGAGTGGGGCCGAACGCCGTACGGCCGCGCAGCCCGGAAGCCGTGCGGCCGTACGAGAGAGACGGCGGGGGTCAGAACAGCGCGGCGGCCCCCGACAGCAGCGCCGCCGCCGTGAAGAGTTCGACGCCGGTGCGGATGGCGGACTCGTCGACGTCGAAGTCGCCGCGGTGCAGGTCGAGGCGGTCGTTGCTGCCGGGGGCGCGGACGCCGAGGCGGGCCATGGCGCCGGGGACGTGCTCCAGGTACCAGGAGAAGTCCTCGCCGCCCAGGGACTGTTCGGTGGACTCGACGGCGGTGGGGCCGCAGCGGGCGGTCATCGCGTCGTGCAGGAGCTGCGCGGAGGTGGCTTCGTTGACGACGGGCGGGACGCCGCGGACGTAGGTGATCTGCGACTTCGCGCCGTGCAGGGTGGCGATCTCGTCGATCGCGGCGTGGACGAGGTCGGGGGCGCGCCGCCAGGCGTCCAGGTCGAGGCAGCGGACCGTACCGGAGAGTTCGGCGTGCTGCGGGATGACGTTGCAGGCGTGCCCGGCGTCCAGGCGGCCCCAGGTGACGGCGAGGCCGGAGCGGGCGTCGACGCGGCGGGCGACGAGCGCGGGGACGTCGACGGCGACGCGGGCGGCGGCGGTGACCAGGTCGGTGGTCAGGTGCGGGCGGGCGGTGTGGCCGCCGGGGCCGTCGAGGGCGACCTCCAGGCGGTCGCAGGCGGAGGTGATGGGGCCGGTGCGCAGGCCGATGCGTCCGGCGTCGACGCGCGGGTCGCAGTGGACGGCGAGGATGCGGGCGACGCCGTCCAGGGCGCCGGACTCGATGGCGTCGGGGGCGCCGCCGGGCAGCACCTCCTCGGCGGGCTGGAAGAGCAGCCGGACCGGGTACGGCAGCTGGCCCCGGCGGGCCAGGTCGGCGAGGACCAGTCCGGCGCCGAGGACGACGGTGGTGTGGACGTCGTGGCCGCAGGCGTGGGCGCGGTCGGGGACGGTGGAGCGGTACTCGACCGTCTTGGTGTCCGGGATGGGGAGGGCGTCGATGTCGGCGCGCAGGGCCAGCAGCGGGCGGGCGGCGGGGCCGTCGCCCTGCCCGATGGCCACGCGGGTGATGTCCGCCGGGTCGGTGCCGATGTCGCAGATCAGGCCGGTGCCGACGGTCAGGACGCGGGGCCGCAGACCGGCCGCCTCCAGACGGCTGCGGATCGTCTCGGTGGTGCGGAACTCCTGATTACCCAGCTCGGGGTGCATGTGCAGGTCGCGGCGGAAGGCGATGAGTTCGGTGTGCAACGCGTCGGAGAGGGCTCCGGGGAGCAGGTCCTGCGGGTCGGTCGGGTCAGGGGCGGCGGCAGGGTACATCAGTTGGCTCACGCGGGGAAGGTTACGGTCCCCGCGGGGGCAACTGTCCCTGGATCAACAAAAGTTCAGCCCGTCAGGGGAAGATTTTCGGGCCTTACGGCGCATGGATGACCCGGGGGTGGGGTATTTCCTTTTGTTTTTGCGCCGTGCGGGGCGGGGCGCGCCGTGCGCGCCGGGGGCCGGGCACGGTGGCTCGCCCCGCCCCGGGGCCGTCGGCTCACCCCGGCTCCGTCGGCCGCTCCGGTGGCAGGCGGTCGACGCCGCGGGCGGTGCCGGTGACGCCGTCGAGGAAGCCCTGGGCGCGGGGCGAGGCACGGCTGGTGAGCCAGGCCGGGTCGACGTCGCAGACCGCGACGCGGACGCCGGTGCCGACGAGGGCGAGCGGCAGGGTGTGCACGACCGTCGAGGGGAAGCTGACGACCAGCCGCCCGATGGGGCCCCGGCGGGCGATCAGCTCCAGGGGGAGGTCAGGGCGGACCACCTCCAGGCCGATCTCGGTGGCGAGGCGGTGAAGCTTGTCGGTGTGCTCGCGGCGGTGGGCGAAGTAGCGGGTGGCGCCGTGCGTACGGGCCAGTTGGGCGACGGCCTCCAGGTAGCGGTCGGTGTCGACCACGCCGGTCTCGACGAGGGAGGTGCCGACGATGTCGGCGGCGCGGGTCAGGCGCGGCGGGCCGAAGCGGCGGCGGGTCCAGGCGAAGGCGTTGGTGGCGATGCGGACGCCGGGCGGCGCCTCGACCGGCATGGAGCTGAAGACGCCGACGGTGCGGCGGTCGCCGTCCGGCGCCGGGGTGAGCCGGCGGCGCGCGGCACGGGCGAACGGCGCGAAGGCCAGATCGCGCGCCCCCCGGCCGCTGCCGTGCCGGTGCCAGCGCACCAGCCGTTCGCCGCGCGCCAGTTGGGCGATGAACTCCATCGTCGCGGTGCCGTCGTCGACGACGACCAGGTCACGGGCGCGGGCGAGGGTGAGTAGCAGCTGCACGTAGCGGGAGAACGGGTCGCCGATGACGACGCGCTCGGCGCGGCGCAGCAGAGGGGTGAGCCCGCCGATGGTCCGCACCGGTGCGGTCGCGCCGCCGCGGGCGTCCTCCCAGCGGACGGTGTGGCCTTCCTCGCGGGCGAGTTCGGCCATGCGGCGCAGCTGGCCGCGGGTCATGGGGTCGTGCGGGGAGAGGACGACGATGGTGAGGGGGGTGGAGTGGGGGGTGGAGTGGGGGGTGCGGCCCAGGGCGGACGGGCCGGTCGGCGAGCCGGGAGCCGTCAGGCCCGGGGCACCCGGACCGCGGGCGTCCGGACCGCCGGTGTCCGGGCCACTGCTGTCCGGGCCCGGGCCGCCCGGCGCCCCGGTCGTGCCCGCGTCGCCCGTGCCGCGTGCGTCGCCCGGCGCACCCGCCACCGCCCCCGCCCGTTCTTCGTAAGCCCACTCCAGCACGTTCAGCAGCTGAACCGGGCTCTCGACGAAGGCGAGCGTGGCCGGGGGCAGGGCCGTGGCCCCGGTGGCGGCGCGGTTACGGGGGCGGGGCACCCCCGGGAGGCGGCGGGGGGTGGCCGCCGCCTCCTGGGGTGGGGCCGCCGCGCCGGGCGCGGGCGGCTCGGCGCGGGGGCCTTCGGATGCGGTCACGGGGGTGTCCGCCGTTTCCCGGGGCCGGTCAGACCGCGGCCGGGGCCGCGGTCTGACCCTCGGCGACGACGCCGGGGACGCGGCGGAGCTTCTTCATCGGGCCCAGCTCGCTCGCGTAGACCTTCTTGACGCCGTCACCCAGGGACTCCTCGATGGTGCGGATGTCGCGGACGAGGCGGGTCAGGCCCTGCGGCTCGACGGAGGCGGCCTGGTCGGAGCCCCACATGGCGCGGTCGAGGGTGATGTGGCGCTCGATGAAGGCGGCGCCGAGGGCGACGGCGGCGAGGGTGGTCTGGAGGCCGGTCTCGTGGCCGGAGTAGCCGATCGGGACGTTCGGGAACTCGTCCTGGAGGGTGTTGATCATCCGGAGGTTCAGCTCCTCCGCCTTCGCCGGGTACGTCGACGTGGCGTGGCAGAGCAGGATGTTGTCGCTGCCCAGAACCTCGACGGCGTGGCGGATCTGCTTCGGGGTGGACATGCCGGTCGACAGGATGACGGTGCGGCCGGTGGCACGCATCGCGCGCAGCAGCTCGTCGTCGGTGAGGGAGGCGGAGGCGACCTTGTAGCAGGGGACGTCGAACTTCTCCAGGAAGGCGACGGACTCGACGTCCCAGGGGGAGGCGAACCACGCGATGTTGCGCTTCTTGCAGTACTCGTCGATCGCGCGGTAGCCCTCCTCGTCGAACTCGACGCGGTGGCGGTAGTCGATGTACGTCATCCGGCCCCAGGGGGTGTCGCGCTCGATGTCCCACTGGTCGCGGGGGGTGCAGATCTCCGGGGTCCGCTTCTGGAACTTGACGGCGTCGCACCCGGCGTCGGCGGCGGCGTCGATCAGCGCGAACGCGTTCTCCAGGTCGCCGTTGTGGTTGATGCCGATCTCGCCGGTGACGTAGACGGGGCGGCCGGGGCCGGCCTCGCGGTTGCCGAGGTGACGGATGCGGGAGTTGCTGCTCATGGGGAGGTCCTTCATGTGTGGGTGGGTGCCGGGCGCGGTGCCCGGGTGTGCGGTGCGGTACGGGGTGTTCAGAGGGACGGGCCCAGGAGCCAGGAGGCGATCTCGCGGACGGCGCCGCTGCCTCCGGGGGTGGCGGTGACGGCGCGGGCGGCGCCGCGCACCACGTCGTGCGCCCCGGCGACGGCGACGGGCCAGCCGACGACGTCGAAACAGGGCAGGTCGTTGACGTCGTTGCCGACGTAGAGCACCCGCTCGGGGGCGACGCCGGACTCCTCGCACCACTGCTTGAGGGCGAGGTCCTTGCGGTCGATGCCGTGCAGGACGGGGATGCGGAGCTTGCGGGCGCGCGCGGCGACCACCGGGTTCTGCTCCGAGGAGAGGATCAGCAGCTTCAGGCCCGCCTTGCGGAGCGCGGCGATGCCGAGGCCGTCGCCGCGGTGGACGGAGACGAACTCCCGCCCGTCCGCGTCGATCAGCACCCGGTCGTCGGTCTGGGTGCCGTCGAAGTCCATGACGACCGCGTCGATGTCGTCCGCGCCGGGCAGCACGCCGGGCAGCGCCCCGTCGAGGAGCGGCGCGAGGGCGCGGGCGCGGGCCAGGTCGTGCGGGTCGTCGATCTCCAGGACGCGCGCCGGGTCGGTGCGGACCGGTTCGGTGCGGCCGAAGAAGCGGTGGCCGACGGCGCGGAAGCCGGTGGCGTCCATGGCGTAGGCGGCGCCGGTCTCCAGCAGGTCCTGGGGGCGGTCCTGGCGGCGGGGGCGGAAGGACTTGTCGTGGTTGACGCCGTAGCCGCCGGACGGGGCGACGGCCGTGGCGGTGGCGCGGCGGGCGGCCGGGGCGGCGTCCACGGCCGCCTCCAGGGCGCCGTCCTCCAGGGCACCGGCAGCCGCCGCCATGGTGTCGGCGTCGCGCCAGACGAAGCCGTGGAAGGGAGCGACGGTCAGCGCGGTGTCGGCGCCGCCCTCGACGACGGCGGCGGCGACCCCGTCGACGTCCTCGGGGGTGAGGAACGGGCTGGTGCACTGGACCAGCAGCACCGCGTCGACGGTGGCGGCGTGCTCCGCCTCGTAGGCGTCCATGGCGTGCAGCACGGCGGCCTCGCTGGTGGCGGTGTCGCCGGCGAGGTCGCCGGGGCGGCGGACGACGACGGCGCCGGCGCCGCGGGCGGCCGCCGCGATGCCGTTGTCGTCGGTGGAGACCACGACGTCGGTGATCAGGCGGGCGGCGCGGCAGGCGCGGACCGCGCGGGCGACGAGCGGGACGCCGCCGACGGCCGCGAGGTTCTTGGCGGGGACGCCCTTGGAGCCGCCGCGTGCGGGGATGACGGCCACCACGACGGGCGGGCTGGCGGGCGGGCGGTGCGGCATGGCGGGCTCCTTCCGGGGGCCGCGCGGGCTCCCCTGGCGGGCGGGCGGAACGGTCACAGCTGCCCCCAGCGGCGGATGGCGGGGGCGACGCGCTGCACGCCGTGGCGGTAGGCGCCGCGGGCGGCCTCGCGGACCGCGTCGCGGGCGACCCTGCGCAGCCCGCCGGGCGCCTCGCGGCCCTCGGGCGCGCAGCCGGCGACGGGCACGCCGTGCGGGTCCAGGCCGTGCCGGGCGAGGATGCCGGGGAGGTAGCCGGGGGCGGTGCGCGGTGTGTAGTACGGGGTGAGCGGCGGCAGCGGCCCGGCGGCGTGCAGGGCGGCGACCTTCGCGCGGACCGCGTCGAAGGCGCGCGGGTAGCCGCCGTCGGCGCAGACGCCCTGGCGGGCGAGCCAGCCGGCGTCGGGCTCGGGCCGGTGGCCGGCGTCGAGGTCGTCCCAGGAGGCGAGACAGCCGGAGCCGAGGAAGTGGTGGTTGCCGAGGACCTCGCGGATGCCGAGGTCGGTGAGGACGGCGGTGGGGACGCCGCGGTGCAGCGACTCCAGCGCGGCGGTCGAGGAGACCGTGACCATCAGATCGGTGCGGTCCAGGACCTCGCCCATGTTGCCGTAGACCAGGCGGCAGTTGGCGGGCAGTCCGCCGGGGACCTTCGCTGCGAGCTTCTGGTACGGCAACTCTTCGATATGCGTGGTGTGCTCGCCGGGCTTGCTGCGGAGCTTGATCAGCACCTCGCGGTCGGGGTGCTGACGGGCGTGCTCGACGGCGCGGCGCAGCAGGTAGCCGCGGTCGGCGCGGTTGTCGGGCACGGACGGCTGGGCGGCGAACACCACGGTGTACGGGGCGTGTTCGCCGGTGTAGGGGGCGCCGCCGAGGAAGGGCAGGGCGCATTCGGTGACGGCGGAGTCGTCGGCGCCGACGCCGCGGTAGACGGCGCGGAAGCGGTCCGCGTCGTGCCGGGAGTTGGCGAGCACCACGTCCGCGCCGTGGCGCAGCAGCAGCCCGTCGGCGAGCTTCTCGTAGACCACGCCGACGTAGCCGGTGACGACGGCGGGGCGGCGGGCGGTGTCCTCCCAGGCGCGGGCCAGGCCGTGCAGCATCGCCTGGACACCGCCGCCGACCAGCGCGAGGACGACGGTGTCGTAGGGCTCGGCGGATCCGGCGTCGGCGCGCATCAGGTCGAGGAAGTCGATCCCGCGGATCTCGCGCAGCGTCTCCGCCCGGGCGCCGACCTCGCGGAGCTGGCGGACCGTGGGGGTGGCGCGGCCGCGCAGGAGGTAGCCGTCGAGCCGGGCCTCCGGGTGGATTCGGTACGCTGTCAAAGCGCCCCATTTCCACCGGGTGTCCGAATCGGCGAGTACTGCGACCCGCGGCGTAGAAGAGGTACGTGAGGGCACGTCGATGACGCTAGGAATCGATTCGGTTCGGCGGGCCAACCACCGCGCAACAAACGGTTAACAGCGGGTCGTCGAATGGCGAACCGGCCGCCGATTCGGGTCGGTTAACCGTCCCGCCATTCTTCGTTCACCGTGCCGTCCGCCCGCGGTAAAGACGAATGGCGGCGCCGCCCCTAACGTCACCCGGGTGGTTAAGCTCTCCGTCATCGTGCCGTTCTACAACGTGCAGACATACGCGCCCGACACCCTCAAGAGCCTGGCGGCGAACGCCCGGGAGGACTTCGAATTCCTGCTCGTCGACGACTGCTCGCGCGATGAGACGCCGCAGATCCTGGAGCGTGCCGCCCGCGAGCTGCCGGGCGCCCGGCTGCTGCGGCACGAGAAGAACGGTGGACTCGCCACCGCCCGCAACACCGGTCTGGACGCGGCGCGCGGCGAGTACCTCACCTTCCTGGACGGCGACGACTGGCTGGCGCCGGGCCATCTGAGCGATCTGCTGGGCGCCATCGAGGAGTTGGGCTGCGACGTCGTCCGCACCGACCACGTCCAGTGCACCGCGCGCGCCCGCACGATCAGCCGGGTGCCGCACGGGCGGCGCGGCGTGGTGATGAACCCGCGCGACGTGATCCTGCCCGCCGACCGCTCCACCTCCGTCGACTACGCGTACGCCTGGGCGGGCATCTACCACCGGCGGCTGCTGGACAACGGCGTGCTGCGGTTCCGCGACGGGCTGCGGACGGCCGAGGACCGGCCGTGGATCTGGCGGCTGCACCGCGAGGCGGAATCCATGGCGGTGGTCGGACTGCTCGGCGTTTTCTACCGGCGCGGAGTCGCGTCGTCGCTCACGCAGATCGGCGATGTCCGGCAATTGGATTTCCTGCGCGCATTCGACCAGGTAATCGAGGAAACCGCACAGGACCGCGATGCGGACACGCTGCTGCCGAAAGCGGTCCGGACCTATTGCGCGATCATTTCCCACCATCTCGGTTCTATCGAACGTTTCGAACCGCAGGTGGCGCGCGCGCTGCGGGAATTGAGCGCGGCGGCGCTGAAGCGTATGCCGCAGGACGTACTGAAGGAAGCGTTGGATTCCATGGATGTGCAGCGTGCGTCCCGGCTGCGGCGGCTGCGCCGCCGGCCCGTCGCCTCGGGGGTCGCCGCCTGATGGGTACCCGGCCGCTGACCCGCATCTTCCTGGCGTCGACCCTGTACGGCGCGGCGACCCTCGCCGCCGCCCTGGACAGCGACGCCTTCTCCCCCGCCGACCGCAACCTGCTACTGATCTGCAACAACGCGGCGACGCCGGAGACCACCCCGGCGCTGGACACGGCGCCCGGCTTCGCGACGCTGCGCGCCCGCTTCGCCGGGGTGCTGTCCTGGAACGCGACGATCCACCCCTTCCACCCGGGCGGCTGGTCCCCGCGCCCGGACGACGTGCCGCTGTGGGAGCGGTATCTGCGCAAGGAGTGGGGGCTGGGCGACGACCGCGTCGCGCTGGTCGTCGAGTCCCTCCAGGTCAACCCGGCGCTGGCGGTGGTCCAGCTCTTCCCGGACGCGCCGGTCGACGTCTACGCGGACGGGCTGATGAGCTACGGCCCGACCCGCGACAAGCTCGACCCGCTGGTCGGCACCCGCATCGACCGGCTCCTCCACCTGGACCTGGTGCCGGGCCTCGTCCCCCTGCTGCTCACCGAGTTCGGAGTGGCGGCGCAGACCGTGCCGACGGAGGCGTTCACCAAGGTCCTCGGCGAACTCGACGACGCCGCCGGGGAGTTGGACCTCCCCGAGGGCGGGGCGCTGCTGCTGGGGCAGTACCTCTCCGCGCTCTCCCTCCTCACGCCGCAGGAGGAAGAGGATCTGCACGTGCGGATGGTGCGCGGCGCGGTCGCGCGCGGCCACCGCACGCTGGTCTTCAAACCGCATCCGTCGGCCCCGGCCCGCTGGTCGCGGCTGCTGGAGCGGGAGGCGGAACGGCTCGACGTCACGCTGACGGTGCTGGACACCCCGGTGCTCGCCGAGGTCGTCTACGCCCGGATGCGGCCGGATCTCGTCGTCGGCTGCTTCTCCACGGCGCTGCTGACGGCGTCCGCGTTCTACGGGCTGCCGGTCGCCCGGACCGGTACCGGGCTGCTGCTGGAGCGGCTCACGCCATACCAGAACAGCAACCGCATCCCGGTGACGATCGTCGACGCGACGGTGCCGGACCTCGACGACCCGGCGGCCACCGCGGTCACGCCCGTGCCGGCGGGGCTGGTCGAGGCGGTCGGCTATGCGATGCAGCACCAGATCTACCCGCGGCTGCGCCCGGCCGCCGAACGCTATCTGTCGGCGCATCTGACGCCGTACACCCGCCGCTACTTCAAGCGGCGGCGGCTGACCGCGCTGGCGCTGCCCGGCGCGATCCCCTCCCAGCTGGCGTTCCTGCCGCGCAACCCCGCCGTGCTGCGGGTGGCGCGCCGGGCGCGGGCGGTGCAGCGGCGGCTGAAGAGGCGGGTCGCGTCGGCATGACCGGGCAGCTGACGGTTCCGGCGCCCGCCGCCGGGGAGAACGCCGCCGAAGTGACCGGCGCCGCGCCGTCCGGCGCCCCGGAGCGGACGCGCCGCGCGCCGTCCCGGCTGCGGGCGCTGGACGGGCTGCGGCTGCTGGCCGCGCTGATGGTCGCCGCGTACCACTACGGCGGACGCGACGGCGAGATCGGCACGGCATGGGGCTCCTCGCCCGCCGCGCAGTTCCCGACCGCCTCGGGCTTCTTCGCGTACGGCTGCCTGGGCGTACAGATCTTCTTCGTGATCAGCGGTTTCGTGATCTGCCTCAGCGGCTGGGGCCGCACCCTGCGGGCGTTCCTCGCGTCCCGGATCTCGCGGCTGTATCCGGCGTACTGGGTCGCGGTCCTGCTGGTCACGGCCGTCTTCGCGCTGCCGGGCGTGGTGTACGCGACGGTGTCGCCCAGCGAGGTGCTGACCAATCTGACGATGCTCCAGATGCCGTTGGGCGCGCACCGGGTGCTGGGCGTGTGCTGGACGCTCTGGGCGGAGATGCGGTTCTACGCCCTCTTCGCGCTCTGTGTGGTGCTGCCCGGGGCGACCCGGCGCCGGGTAGTGCTGTTCTGCGCGGGCTGGACGCTGGCCGCGGCGCTGGCGCAGGCGGCGCACGAACCGCTGCTGGACACCGTCCTGATGCCGGAGTACGCACCGTTCTTCATCGGCGGCATCGGCCTGTACCTGCTGCACCGCTACGGCGCCCGCGATCCGATCGCCTGGTCGATCGTGCTGGTCAGCTGGTTGACCGGACAGCATTTCGCGGTGGCCGGGCTGTGGCATCCGGCGTCCGCGGGCGGCTTCTCCTACCGCTCGCAGTTCGGCATCGTCGCGGTCGTCACCGCCGGTTTCGTCCTCGTCGGGGCCGTCGCACTGGGCCACTTCCGGTGGGCGAACTGGCGCTGGCTGACCGTCGCCGGGGCGCTGACCTACCCGTTCTACCTCGTCCACGAGCATCTGGGCTGGGTCGTGGTGCACGCCCTGCACATCGGCGCCGGACTGCCGTCGTACGCAACGCTGGCGCTGACCGTCGCGTCAATGCTGCTGCTGGCGTGGCTGCTGCACCGCTGCGTGGAGCGCCCGCTGACGCCGGTGCTGAAACGGGCGATCGCCCCCAAGCGGTGAGCGTGCGGTGCGTACACACGGGGGCGCGGGCCGGTCGGGTCCGCGCCCCTGGTGCGTGTCGGCGACGCGGCGCGGCGTGCGGCCGGGCGCCACGGGCCGGGGGCCGCAGGCCGGGCGCCACGGGCTGGGGGCAGGCCGGGGGCGTCTCAGCTCGCGTCCGGCCGTATCTCCACGGTCGCCTCGATCCCGGCGATGATGATCCGCAGGCCCGCCTCGAAGTTCCGCTCGATGTCGCCGAACAGCTCGGCACCGGCGCGCGCCGCGTACGGGTACCGGTCGCCGAGCCGCCGCTCACGCTCGGCGTCGTCGTACGCCGGGTCGCGGTACTCGGGGTGGGCCGGATCCGGGTGGACCGACTGCTCCTCGATGACCAGGCCGACGGTGAAGTTGTAGGCGGTCCACCACGCCTGGACCGCGTCGGGGAAGGCGAAGCCCGCCTCGACGAGCCGCCGGAGGAACGCGTCGAACGGCGCGGCGTACCCCTGACCGACCATCCGGGTGCCGCCGAAGACCCTGGCGCCGTCGCGGTAGGAGAGCAGTCCGCGGCGCAGGCCGCGGCAGACGTCGGCCAGCTGCTTCTGCCACGGGGCGGCGAGCACGGGCTCCGCCATCAGCGGGGTGGCCATCCGCCGCATCATCTCGGTGGCCATCTCGTCGAGGAGTTCCTGCTTGTTGCGGACGTGCCAGTAGAGCGCGGGCGCCTGGACGTGCAGCTCCGCGGCGATGCGGCGGACGGTGAGCTTGTCGAGACCGACCTCGTTGAGCAGCCGGAGGGCGGTGTCCACCATCTTTTTCCGGTCGATGCGCGAAACCATGTTGACAACTTAACACCGTTAAGCGCAGCCTCGGAAGCATGGAACTTAACGGTGTTAAGGAAGGCTCCAGCGCGGCCGTTCCCGCCCCCGACGGCCCTCCCGACGACTCCCCCGACGGCTCCGGCGGCGAGATCGATGTACTGATCGCCGGAGCGGGCCCCACCGGCCTCGCCCTCGCCATCGACCTGACCCGCCGCGGCCTGCGCGCCCTCGTCGTCGAGCGGCAGCGGGCCCTCTCCCCCGGCGCCCGTGGCACCGGCCATCAGCCGCGCTCCCTGGAGGTCTACGACGACCTCGGCCTGCTGGACGCCCTCCTGGCGGCGGGCGGCCCGTACCCGGAGATAGGGATCTGGCGCGACGGCGCCCTCGCCGAGTCCTTCCTCGCCGTCGACCGCTACGAGCCGACGCCCGCCACCCCGTACGCCAACATCCTGATGGTGCCGCTCTTCCGCGCCGTCGAGCTGTTCCACGACCGGCTGCGGGAGCTGGGCGGCGAGGTCCGCTTCGGCACCGAACTGACCACGTTCGCCCAGGACACGGACGGCGTGACCGCCACCCTCCGCGGCCCCGGCGGGGCGCACCCGGTCCGCGCCCGCTATCTGGTCGCCGCCGACGGCGGCCGCAGCACCGTCCGCCACGCCCTGGGCATCACCATGAGCGGCCCGACCCTGGAGGAGGGCGCCGGGCTCCTCGCCGACGTCCGCATCGACGGTCTCGACCGCGACCACTGGCACCGCTGGATCCTGCCGGACAAGCGCGGCTTCGCGATGCTGCTCCCGTTGGCCCGCACCGACGTCTTCCAGGCATTCGTCATCGCCCAGGACGAGACCCCCGACCCCAGCGAAGCGGGCGCCCGCGCCACCCTCGCCCGCCACACCCACCTCGCCCCCGAGCAGATCCGCGACGTGCTGTGGACCTCCGTCTACCGCCCCCGGGCCGCCCGCGCCGACACCTACCGCGCCGGACGCGTCTTCCTCGCGGGCGACGCCGCCCACATCCACTCCCCCGCAGGCGGCCAGGGCCTCAACACCGGCGTCCAGGACGCCTACAACCTCGGCTGGAAGCTCGGCCAGGTCCTGCGCCACGGCGCCCCCGACGCCCTCCTCGACACCTACGAGGCCGAACGCCAGCCCATCGCCACCCGCATCCTCGACACCAGCACCCGTCTCCACCGCAACCGCAACTGGCGCCGCGGCCGCGACCTCCACCAACTCGGCATCGGCTACCGCGACAGCACCCTCACCCGCGAGCTGCGCCCCCACATCCCCGAAGACGCCCCGCACGCGGGCGACCGCGCACCGGATGCCCCGTGCACCACCCCTGGGGGCTCCCCCCTCCGCCTCTTCGACCTGCTGCGGGGGCCGCACTTCACCCTGCTGGCGCTGGGCGATGTCGACCTGGACCCGGCCGCGCTTCCGGTCGATCCGGACCTGGTGCGCATCGTCCGCACCGGGGGCGCGGCCCCCGATCTCGTCGACGCGTACGGCCATCTCCGGGACGCGTACGGCCCGGACCCCGTCCTGTACCTCATACGTCCTGACGGCTACATCGCCTGGGCGACACCGGCGGAGGAGGCGGCCGGCCATGCGGTGGAGGGCCTGCGGCCCTTCTTCGGGGAGGGGCGATCGGGGCGGCGGGCTGAGCGGTGTGGAGCATGAGCCCACTCCGATCGGCTTCCTCATGCCGTAAAGGTCGCGCACTGATCGAAAGCGTGCTTCTCAGCTCCCATGCCGCTCCGTTGCGTGGCAACCTCCCGCTACTGCGTAGTCGGCCGAGAACGTCAAGCCGATTCTCTGAAGAGGGCGACGCTCTTCTCCCGCGATGACATTCGGCCAACATTCCAGCTAGTTACCCGGGAGATGGCCGAAAACGCAGTAGGTATAGCGGGAAGACATTTGTAGGTTACCCCCAAAGTGGTCCAGAAAACGAAGGGGTTCCTGTGAGTCGTCTGAAATCCTTTAAAGGCGCGATTGCAATTCTCGCCGGAGTCTTATTCCTGTTTGGCTTCGGAGGGTCCGCAAATGCGGCAGGGAAATCCTCTGCTGGTCGAAGCCCTTTGGACGCTCTTGATGCTGGAGCATCAAGATGGGAAAGATCCGTCCCACGCGACACCATGAGGTTCGCGGGCGCTGGAATGGTCTGCAGCGTCAACATTTCGGGCGGGGGTTGGATCGAAAGCAGGAGTGCTGATGGGGAATTAGCGAAGCTGGATTCTAAGCCCATGTCGGGGGCGGCTGAATGCTCTGGGCCTATGTCTCTGATTTCGCTAGATTACTGGCTGGTAGACCCTCAAGGGGGAATTCATCCAATTGTTGGTGGCGCATGCACCGGCTGCAGCTCGGCGCCAGCAGCCATCTTCCCGTACTCCTGCGTCCAGGCAAGCGACAGTAACTGCTCTGGGGCTTGGGGCATAGGATACGAGGTAAAGTTCGAGCTGCCGCCGGGCCAGACTTGGGACAGTGCAGGCTCAAATGAAAATTGCACCACCCAAGGGTCAACTGGCATCTGTGAGAGTTTCATTGCGGACGCTTCATACGTACCGCTATTCAACACTCCCAAGCCGCCTGTTTGCACTAATGAGATGGCGTCCGCCGTCAAGTTGGCAAGGGTGCCCCGTCAGGCTGCAGAAGATTGCATCAGGCTCCCCGAAGGCGTAGAAATGCCTGAGCTTGACTACCGAGCTCTCAAAGATCTGCACGACTATCATTTCCCGGGCGGCTCTGAGGTTGACAGCAGTAAAGGGCTGTTCCGTCCGGATTTGACGGACGGGGAGCTGGAGGCCGTATTCAATGCCGGCCTTCGGGATGCAGGGACGTTCAAGCCGAACGCTAGCTTCTACTATGAGAAAACATTCCCATACTCGGGTATAGGTACATCGTCGGCAACTAACGGAGGCGGCCCCTCCAGCCAGGTGACCTTGGTCATCGGCAAGCATGGCGACGTGATAACGATGTACCCTGTTTAGGGATGATGGAAGGTGTCGTATGGGTCTAGGGATCCGCGTTAGGGATCTGAGGAGAGACGAGATTCTGTCCTTCACGGACTCTCCCGATGATTCTTTCAGGAAAATGTGCAACGGTGCTCCCTGGGAGAGTTTGCGCCGCGGGGTGTCGCAGTTCGGTGAAACGCTATTCAATAGCATTCAACTGCGCCGCCTTGTTGAGGAACTTGAATCTTTGCCAGAGGGAGAGACCACTCCGGTGGTCCATGAAGTTATTAATGCCGCGAAGCTCGCAATTCGCCACAGCGGGTACCTGCGTTTCGTCGGTGACTGAAGCTGGACTCTACGAGCCATGGGGGGGGGGGGGGGGGGTTTTTAACACACGAACGGGGTGCGGGGGTTTTTTGTGTGTGATAATGTATTTTTGGGGGTGGGGGGGGGGGTGTGTGGGGGGGGG
>NZ_JBHYGX010000006.1:0-3328 GCF_042739975.1 Streptomyces sp. NPDC059080 | reverse complement strand
CGCCCCTGTCTGTGTTGGCTGCGCGTTGGTCTTCGTCGCCTCCCCCTCCCGCCCGTCCCCCGACTCCCACAACCACACCACCCCCCACACCCGGCCTCGTTCTGGTTTACGGCTCAGATGCATTCCTTGCCTGCTTCGAGGGTGCTGGATATTCCCAGTATCGGGACGGGCCTATCGAAGGTGCACGCACTGGATACCGAAGCACCATCATGGCAAGTGGACACATCGCCAATAGTGGAAAGATTTGGACCGCCTAAAGGAAACCCCGCACAAAATAAATAATGAACAAAATTACGCCGTCGACTGCACGGCGAAGATTCGGCCAGACTCCGCGACGCCGATTCCTCAGGAATGAGCCACTCGGAGAACTCCCCTCTCTTCACCCCCTCCCGGCACGACAGTACTGGCAGAACTGCCCGCAGCGGGCACCTCACCTGCATGAATGACCACAGGTGATCCCCCCTTGCACAGCAGGATCAGAGATCGAAATCGAACCCCTCGGCATCAGCATCCGCATCGTAGGCGCCTTGCCGAAATCGAACGAAATGACAGTCAGGCGATTGCCCCGGGCATTCGCGTATGCCAGGTTCTTACCGACGCCACAATGCGAGAGGGGGTGCCGGACATGTCCGACGAGACTTTCCTTGGATCGCGTGAGTCTGCGATGAACTCGAAGTGGGAGGGCTGATTCACAGCCCTCATTCTGGTGCTGCCGCCTGTGGTGTGCACGGCGGCAGCACCGTCCCATGTGGAAACTGCAGTGAATACTCCAGGGGGTGCATGGTGGCAGCCGACCAGCACGAGGCGCAGGCGTCAGAAGAGATCGCGATGGCCGAGAAGTTCGCGGCCGAAGGGCGCGTGGCCGAGCTCTGCAACCTGGCCCGAAAGCACCGTGAGTGGACGGTGCGGGCTGCCGGCGTCGTGTTGTTGGGCGAGCACTTCGCCGACGACACGGAGGCGAAGGAGACTATCGCCTCTTGCACGCACGACCCGGTCGACCAAGTGGCCTTCACCGCGATCAGGACCGCTGGCGAAAAGCGCGTCGATACTGCCATCCGAGACCTTATATGCATCACGGGCTGGCCCAGTAATTTCACTCGGGACCATATAAGCAAGCCCGTCGGTTTCGGCGCCGCGTACACCAAACGTGCGCTCCTGTCGATCTTCGGCAGCGAGGATCCGGACACGCTGCATCGCCTGGAAGACGAGCATTTCGCCGGACTGCGGAAGAAGGTGGCGGCGAGCAAGCAGGAGCGGCGGAACGAGGACGTGGTCCTCGTTCCGGGCGGCCCGTTCATCGCGGGTGCGTCGCGCCGGCAGATCGAGCAGGTCTACGAACAGGTCGGCTCGTTCCAGATGAATGACCAGGACAATCGATTGCGCGCGGTTGACCTGGAACCTTTCTACATCGACCGGACCACGGTGACGAACCGGCGCTATGCGGAGTTTCTCCGCGATGCCGCCGGCACCGATGAGTTCGACCACCCCGACCAGCCGATCGGCCACGATCACACCCCCGCGCACCGGCACGACTCCCGTTTCAACGACCCGTCCCAGCCGGTTGTCGGCGTCGACTGGTACGACGCCTGGGCCTTTGCGAAGTGGGCCGGCGGGCGGCTTCCGACCGAGGACGAGTGGGAGAAAGCCGCGCGCGGGGTGGACGGCCGCTCCTTCCCCTGGGGCAACGAGTGGAACCCCGCGTACGCGAATGAGGTGTCGCGGTCCTTCGGAGTGGACCCCAAGGACCGTCATGAGCTCGAAAAGCTCCTTCTGTCCGCTCGCCCGGACCACCCCGAGTCTCCGGTGCTGCCCGCCGATGCCCTGCCGGAGGGAGCGAGCCCCTACGGCGCCCTCAACATGTCGGGCAACGTCTGGGAGATGACGGCGACGAACTTCTACACCAAGGACGCCATGGATCCCTTCCTCAAGGGGAGGGAACCGATCGAGTTCATGAACCGAAAAGAGGCGTTCTTCGTGCTGCGTGGCGGAACCTGGACGTCCCCCGCGGTCTGCTTGACGACCTATTACCGGGGCAAGGACTTGATCACGGATCGCCACAACGAAATCGGCTTCCGCTGCGTTTATCCGGCGCGAGGGGCCGACAGGAGTGGAAGCTGAGGCAGGGTTCGGAGGTTTACTTCATTGCCCAGTGTGAAATTGAAGCGCCGGGACGGCACGTTCGGCGCGATGAGAGAAACCCCCTTCGATGTTGAGGAGTTTCTGCGGCAGCCGTTGGTCGCACGTGTCGCCACCGGCAGGTTGACCCTCCGGCCGGTCTGGTTTCTCTGGGAAGACGAAGCGTTCTGGATTTTCAGCGGCCAGTGGTCCAAAATGGCAGATCGACTCGGCAAAGATCCGGCGTTCGAACTCTCCATCGACACCTGCGATGTCCATTCCGGCCGAACGCTCCAGGTTATCGCTCGTGGTTCCGGTCTCGTCGTACCCTTCGACGCCGACCTGGCCCACCGGAAGTTGGTCAGATACCTGGGTGAGGATGTAAGCCTATGGGACGACAGGTTCAGCCTGTGTGAGAGGCCCGGCGAGCGTAAATGGCTGATAAGACTGGATCCCGATACCCTCTGGGTTTCCGACCAATCTTTTCACCCATCCCTCGAAACAGGTTGAAATGTCAGCGTCCGTGCAGAAGCAGGAGTGGTCCTACGGTCAGGCACTGAGGAATCCTCGTCTTGCCTTCTTCCTCGGGGGAGTCGCCCTTTCCAGCATCGGCGACGGCATGCTCATCACTGCGATTCCGCTGGTGGCCCTCAAGAACCACGGCCCGCTTCCGGCGGCATTCGCGGTTTCCTTGTCGGCTGCCGCCCCGTACCTCTCCTCCACCTGTCTCGCGATACCGGCGAGCCTGGGTACGCTGCGATTTCCGGTGCGGGCCTCCATCATGGCCGACAGCCTGCTGCGTGGAGTGACGCTGGCCGCGTTGGGGTTGGCCGCGGTCGGCGGGAGGCTCGGCATAGGCGTTCTCATCATTGCGCTGCTGCTCGGCTCCTCGCTCCGTTCCCTGGCAACCTCCGGTACCAGGATCGCGGCGATCGGTCTCGTCCCGAGCGAGGGGCGGTACGCGGTCAACGGCCTGCTCGCCACGGTCAAACAGTTCGCGCTCTACGTGGCGGGGCCCGCTCTTGGCGGAGTGGTCGCGGCGCTCTCCAGCCCCGAGTGGGCCCTGGTGGTCGACTGAGGTTCCCCCGAGATGCGGAGGGAGCTGACAGAGGGTCAGATGGGACTCATGAGAGGACCTACGACCATGGCTGCCCCAAGGAAATACTCGCTGGAGTTGCGTGAGCGTGCGGTGCGGATGTATCGCACTGCGGAC
>NZ_JBHYGX010000005.1:209430-285235 GCF_042739975.1 Streptomyces sp. NPDC059080 | reverse complement strand
CCGCTGGGGGGCGCGTCCGCGGGCCCCCCGCCCCGCCCGCCCCGCCCGGCCGGCGCGGCGGCCGGCCCGCCCCGCCGCCCCCCCCCCCCGCCCCGGCCCGGGCCCGGCCCCCCCCCACCGCTGTAACGGCCTCGCCCGCGAGGTCAGTGCGACGCCACTGACCATCGCGGGCGAGGCCGTAAGGGGCCGCCGGGCGCCCGGACACCCCTCACACGATCAGCTGTTCTCCCGTGATTCGGCACCGGAACTGAGGCATTCCGGGCGTAATGTCCCCCTCGTGGCAATGGGCGTCATTGCACGTCGAGAACAGGAGACCCCCCATGTCCATGAGCGGCACCCTCGCACGCGGCAAGAAGTTCGTCACCACTGCGGGCGCGCTGGCCGCGGCCGCCGCCCTCGGCTCCACCCTGCTCGGCGCGGCCCCGGCCCAGGCGGCCGCCGCTCAGCCGTACGGCAAGGTCCTCTCGGCCACCGGCATGAAGGAGCGCCGGTACCCGAGCACGGACGCCCCCGCCACCGGCTATCAGCGCCACCACGCGCAGGTCGGGCTGCGCTGCAAGGTCCGCGCGCAGAACGTCGGCGGGAACGACGTCTGGTACCAGCTGCGCGACCGTGCGACCTGGGTCGCCGCCAAGTACGTCGCCAACACCGGCCCCGTGCCGTTCTGCAAGGACGTGCAGCGCTTCCGGACCGCGGACGGCGCCGCGCACCAGAACGCCCGGGGCTGACCGCTCCGCGCGGACACGCCCCGGACGCCGGGGCCGCCTCCCCCCGTGGGCGGCCCCCGGCACGGGCGCCAGGCCCTCCCCCGTCGGGCCCCGCGTCCGTGCACCCGGTGCGTCCGCCCCCCACGGCCGTCCGGGATCTGGCCGGGCCTCCTCCCCCGTGGCGCATCGGCGAAGGCCCGTACGGAAGAGGCTGGCCGCGGCGGGTTGCCGTTCGCTGAACGTTGCGTCAACGCCCTTGTGGGAAAGGGCCGTTCGAGGGTCAGGCGGCCGGGGTGCCGCCGACGCGGAGGGTGAGGTCGCGGGCGGTGCGGGCGACCTCCTCGGCCAGCCGGGCGCGCTGGGCGGCGTCCACCTCGGCCGCCGGGAAGGTCGTCGCCACCCCGGCGATCGGATGCGCCCCGTGGTCGAGGACCGGCGCCGCCACCGACGAGAATCCGGCCGTGACCTCGCCCTCCTCCGTGGCGTAGCCGCGCCGCCGCACCTCGACGAGCAGTTGGTGCAGCGCGGACAGCGACCGTGGCCCGGTGCCGGTGCGCTCCACGAACACCGACGGGTCCGGGAACAGCGCCCGCACCTGCGCCCGCGCGAGGCGGGCCAGCATCGCCCGGCCGCTGGCGGTCAGATGCGCGGGGAGCCGCACCCCCACCTCGGTCACCAGCGGCGGCCGCCCCAGGGCCCGTTCCTCGATGACGTAGATGACCTCGCGGCCGTGCAGCACCGCGAGATGGGCGCTGTGGCCGGTGCGGTCCACGAGTCCGGCGAGCGGCACGCGGGCCAGCCGGGCCAGCGGCGCCTGGCGGCTGTAGCCGGAGCCGAGTTCGAAGGCGCTGACGCCGAGGCCGTAGCGGCGCTCGTCCGCCAGATGCACCACAAAACCGTCGTGCACGAGGGTGTCGAGGAGGTGGTACGTCGTGGAGCGGGGCAGCCCCACGTCGCGGCTGATGGCGGCGGCCTGGACCGGGCCGACCTGCCGGGCGAGATAGCGCAGTACGGCCAGGACCTGGGCCGCCGCGGGCACGATGGACATGCGGTGACGCTACCGCCGTCTTGTCGGCGAGACGCCCCGGCGTCCGCGCAATGTCTTGGATCCCAGACACAAGACCCGCGGCGGACATGGCGGAACCCTTGTCACCCGGTGCTTCATGGAGGCATGAACCACGTTCTCGTTGACGTCGGCCCGCTCAGCGCCGACGATGTCGTGTCCGTCGCCCGCCACGGTGCCCCCGTGGAGATCTCGGCGGCGGCCCAGCAGGAGATCGGCCAGAGCCGGAAGGTCGTCGAGGCGCTGGCCGACGACGTCACGCCGCACTACGGCGTCTCCACCGGCTTCGGCGCCCTCGCCACCCGTCACATCCCCACCGAGCTGCGCGCCCAGCTCCAGCGCAGCCTGGTCCGCTCGCACGCCGCGGGCTCCGGCCCCGAGGTGGAGCGCGAGGTGGTCCGGGCGCTGATGCTGCTGCGCCTGTCCACCCTCGCCACCGGCCGTACCGGCGTCCGGTTTGAGACGGCGCAGGCGTACGCGTCGCTGCTGAACGCGGGCATCACGCCCGTCGTGCGGGAGTACGGCTCGCTCGGCTGCTCCGGCGACCTGGCGCCGCTCGCGCACTGCGCGCTGGCGGTCATGGGCGAGGGCGAGGTCCGCGACGCCGCGGGCGAGCTGCGGCCGGCCGCCGAGGCGCTGGCGGCCGCCGGGATCACCCCGGTCGTGCTCCAGGAGAAGGAGGGCCTGGCCCTCATCAACGGCACCGACGGCATGCTGGGGCAGCTGGTTCTCGCCCTGCACGACCTGCGGACGCTGCTGGCCACCGCCGACATCGGCGCGGCGATGAGCGTCGAGGGGCAGCTCGGTACGGACGCGGTGTTCGCCGCCGACCTCCAGGCGCTGCGCCCGCACCCGGGGCAGGCCGACAGCGCCGCCAACCTCCGCGCGGTGCTGGACGGCTCGGCGATCGTGGCGAGCCACCGCGGCCCGGAGTGCACCCGGGTCCAGGACGCGTACTCGCTGCGCTGTTCGCCGCAGGTGCACGGCGCCGCGCGGGACACCGCCGCGCACGCCGCGCTGGTCGCCTCGCGGGAGCTGGCGAGCGCCGTCGACAATCCGGTGGTGACACCCGACGGGCGGGTGGCGAGCAACGGCAACTTCCACGGCGCGCCGGTCGCCGCCGTCCTCGACTTCCTCGCCATCTCCGTCGCCGACGTCGCCTCGGTCGCCGAGCGCCGTACCGACCGTTTCCTGGACGTGGCGCGCAACCACGGGCTGAACGCCTTCCTCGCCGACGACCCGGGCGTGGACTCCGGCCACATGATCGCGCAGTACACCCAGGCGGCCATCGTCTCGGAGCTGAAGCGGCTCGCCGCGCCCGCGTCGGTCGACTCGATCCCCTCCAGCGCGATGCAGGAGGACCATGTGTCGATGGGCTGGTCCGCGGCGCGGAAGCTGCGCAAGGGCGTCGACGGGCTCACCCGGGTGATCGCGGTGGAGCTGCTGACCGCCGCCCGCGCCCTGGACCTGCGCGCCCCGCTGACGCCGTCCCCGGCCACCGCCGCGGTCGTCGCCGGGCTCCGCCGCGACGTCCCCGGCCCGGGCACCGACCGCTACCTGGCCCCCGAGATCGAGGCTGCGGTCCGCTACGTCGCCTCCGGCGAGGCGCTGCGTGCCGCGGAGTCCGTCACCGGCCCGCTGCACTGACCCGGCTCCTCCCCCGCTCTCTCCCCACACGCACACCGATCTCTCTCACGGAAGAGGACTCACCATGCACGGTGCACGACCGGTACGGGCCACCCGTGGCACGCAGCTGAGCACGCTGGGCTGGCAGCAGGAAGGCGCCCTGCGCATGCTGCAGAACAACCTGGATCCCGAGGTGGCGGAGCACCCCGACAACCTGGTCGTCTACGGCGGCACCGGTAAGGCCGCCCGCGACTGGCGCTCGTTCGACGCGATGGTCCGCACGCTGAAGACCCTCAAGCAGGACGAGACGATGCTCGTCCAGTCGGGCCGCCCGGTGGGCGTGATGCAGACCCACGAGTGGGCGCCGCGCGTGCTGCTCGCCAACTCCAACCTGGTCGGCGACTGGGCGAACTGGGAGGAGTTCCGCCGCCTGGAGCAGCTCGGCCTGACCATGTACGGCCAGATGACCGCCGGGTCGTGGATCTACATCGGCACCCAGGGCATCCTCCAGGGCACGTACGAGACGTTCGCCGCGGTCGCCGCGAAGAAGTTCAACGGCACGCTGGCCGGGACGATCACCCTCACCGCCGGTCTCGGCGGCATGGGCGGCGCCCAGCCGCTGGCCGTGACGATGAACGACGGCGTCGCGATCTGCATCGACTGCGACCCGCGCGCCATCGAGCGCCGCATCGAGCACCGCTACCTCGATGCGAAGGCCGACAGCCTGGAGCACGCGCTCCAGCTGGCGACCGAAGCCCGTGACCAGCGCAAGCCGCTCTCCATCGGCCTGCTGGGCAACGCCGCGGAGCTGCTGCCGCGGATGCTCGCCGAGGGCGCGCCGATCGACATCGTCACCGACCAGACCTCGGCCCACGACCCGCTGTCGTACCTCCCGGTCGGCGTCGCCTTCGAGGACATGCAGTCGCTGGCCGCGAAGGACCCGGCGGGCTTCACCACCCGGTCCCGTGAGTCGATGGCCCGGCACGTCGAGGCGATGGTCGGCTTCCTGGACGCCGGGGCCGAGGTCTTCGACTACGGCAACTCGATCCGCGGTGAGGCGCAGCTGGCGGGCTACGACCGGGCGTTCGCCTTCCCCGGCTTCGTCCCGGCGTACATCCGTCCGCTGTTCTGCGAGGGCAAGGGCCCGTTCCGCTGGGCGGCGCTGTCCGGCGAAGCGTCGGACATCCACAAGACGGACAAGGCGATGCTCGACCTCTTCCCGGAGAACGAGTCGCTGCACCGCTGGATCAAGATGGCCGGCGAGCGGGTCCACTTCCAGGGCCTGCCCGCCCGTATCTGCTGGCTCGGCTACGGCGAGCGGGACAAGGCCGGTGAGCGCTTCAACGACATGGTGGCCTCCGGTGAGCTCCAGGCGCCGCTGGCCATCGGCCGCGACCACCTGGACTGCGGTTCGGTCGCCTCGCCGTACCGCGAGACCGAGGCGATGAAGGACGGTTCGGACGCCATCGCGGACTGGCCGCTCCTCAACGCCATGGTGAACGTCGCCTCCGGTGCGTCCTGGGTCTCCCTGCACCACGGCGGCGGCGTCGGCATGGGCCGCTCGATCCACGCGGGCCAGGTCTGCATCGCGGACGGTACGCCGCTGGCGGGCGAGAAGGTCCGCCGGGTGCTGACCAACGACCCGGGCATGGGCGTGATCCGGCACGTGGACGCCGGTTACGACATCGCCGAGAACGTCGCCACCGAGCGCCACGTCCGCGTCCCGATGCGGGAGGACGACGCCTCCGCGTGACCCCGTCGGTCGTCGCTGACGCCCGTACGGCGCAGGGTTCCTGCGCTGTGCGGGCGTTTGGCGTGCGGTACGTCGCGTACGGGGCGGGGCGCGGGGGCCTCGCCGCCAGGACCCGGCGGCCACCGGCCGCCCCGAGTCCCCCAGGCACGGAAAAGGGCCCCGCTCCACGCGCCCTGGCACGTGGAGCGGGGCCCTTCGAGGCCCTGGGAAACGCCGAGTGCGGCTACTCGGCGGCGGTGGGCGCGACGGTGGCGCGGGCCGCCGCGTCCGGGCCGTCCTCGGACTCGGCGGCGGCTGCGGGCTCGGCGGCGGTTGCGGCAGCCGGGGTCACCGCCCGGGCGGCCTCGCGCGGGCGGAGCCAGACGCGGTGGATGACCGCCAGCAGGACGAGCCAGACGGCGCCGACGATCAGCGCGACGCGGGTGCTCGCGGAGAAGGCCAGCAGCACCGTCACCGCCGCCATGAAGACGACCGCGATGATCTGTCCGTACGGCCAGAACGGCGCCGGGTAGTCGAGCGCCGCCTCCTCCTCGGGGCTCATCGAGCGACGTGCCTTCATCTGCGTCAGCAGGATCATCAGCCAGACCCAGACGGTCGCGAACGTCGCGATCGAGGAAATGATGAGGAAGATCTTGTCGGGAATCAGGTAATTGAGCAGAACGCCCAGCAGCAGCGCACCGATCATAATCGTGACGGTCATGACCGGCACTCCGCTGCGGGAAAGCTTCCGCATCACCTTCGGCGCCTGGCCGCGCTCGGCCATTCCGTACATGATGCGGCCCGCGGCGAAAATGTCGCTGTTGATGGCGGAGAGCGCCGCGACCACCACGACGATATTCAGCACGGTCGCGGCAGATTTGATGCCGAGGCCGACGAAAATCTGCACGAACGGGCTGCCGTCGGAGCCGACGTTTTCCCAGGAATTCAACGACATGATGACCGCGAGGGTCAGGACATAGAAGAGCACGATGCGCACGGGAATGGAGTTGACCGCGCCCGGAATCGTCTTTTTCGGGTCCTCCGCCTCACCCGCGGTGACGCCGATGATCTCGGTGCCGCCGAAGGCGAACATCACCACCGCGAAGGAGAGGATGAAGCCCTGGGTGCCCTGGGCGAAGAATCCGCCGTGGGACCAGAGGTTGGATATCCCGGTATGCGCGCCTCCGCCCCCCTTGAAGCCGATGACCAGCACCACAGCCCCGGCGATGATCATCGCGACGATGGCGACGACCTTCACCAGCGACAGCCAGAACTCCATCTCCCCGAAGACCTTGACATGGAAGAGATTGAGCACACCGATGACGAGAATCGCCGCCAGCAACCAGATCCAGCGCGGCACATCGGGAAACCAGAAACCCATGTAGACGCCGAGCGCGGTGATGTCGGCGATACAGACGATGACCATTTCGAAGGCGTACGTCCAGCCGGTGGTGAATCCGGCGAGCGACCCGAGATGCCGGGTCGCGTACTCGCCGAAAGAGCCCGCGCACGGATGGTGCACGGCCATTTCGCCGAGCGAGCGCAGCACCAGGAAAACCGCGGCGCCACCGATGAGATAAGCGAGCAGAACGGCCGGGCCGCCCGCCTGGATCGCCTCGGACGATCCGTAGAAAAGGCCGGTGCCGATGGCGGAACCGAGCGCGATGAAACGAATGTGGCGCGACCGCAGGCCCCTGCGCAGCGTCGCTGTTTCGGTGGTCAAAGAATGCCCCTCCTCGGGGAATGGCACGTCCGTCCCTGACATACGGCGCGCGGCCCGGCCCCACCAGCCGCCGGCGCCCCTCGCAAGACCGCAAGAGCGCCTGTATATTCCTGTATAGACAGGCACGTCAAGAGGTGATCCGGTGCAGGAACAGGAGCGTGGGTCGAGCGCATCGCCCGCCGTCGGGCGGGCGCTGGACATCCTCGGCCACCTCGCCACGCGTCCCGGGCCGGTGCGTGCCGCCACGCTCGCCCGCGAGCTGGGAATTCCGTCATCCTCCGCCTACCACATCCTGGCGATCCTGATCGATCGCGGTTTTGTCGTCCATCTCCCCGAGGAGCGGGCGTACGGCCTGGGTGCCGCCGCCCTGGAGCTCGGCGCGGCACACCGCCGCCACGAACCCCTCGAACGCCTCGCCCGCCCCGTCGCGGGCGCCCTCGCCCGGCGGCTGGGGCACCCCGTGCACCTGGGCGTGCTGCACGGCGCCGAGACGCTCTACCTGCTCAAGGAGCAGCCGCCCGCCCCGCGCCAGCACACCGGCCGGGCGCTCGTCACCGGCGTCGGCGTGCGCCTGCCGGCCCATCTGACCGCCACCGGCCGGGCGCTGCTCGCGCACTGCGCCGAGGCCCAGCTGCGCGCCGCCTTCCCGCGTCCCGGCGCCCTCGTCACCCGGACCGGCAAGGGCCCCCGGTCACTGACCGAGCTCCGCGCCGAGCTGGACCGGGAGCGGGCCCGCGGCTGGTCGGAGGAGACCGAGCTGGTCGCGCCCGGCCTCCGCTCGATCGGCGTGGCCGCCTTCGACCACCTCGGGCACCCGGTGGCCGCGCTCTCCACCACCTGGTGCCGCCACCACCAGCCGCACGACGCGGAGCGCATCCGCGACGCCCTGCTGGGCGGCGCCGCCCGGCTGACCGCCGCCGTCTCCGGCCGCGCCCCGTACCCGCAGGCTTCCTGACCGTACCGTCACCCCGGTCGCGTCCCGGAGGCCCGGTCAGCGGGGGTCGAAGGTGCCCATCAGGCGGTAGCGCGAGCCGGGATGCAGCAGCCGCGCGACGCTCACCAGCGCCTCGCCCGACCACGTACGGCGCTGGATCAGCAGGCACGGCTCGGACGCCGCCACCCGCAGGATCCGGCACTCGTCCGCCGACGGCAGCACCGCCTCCACGACATGCTCGCCCTTGCCCAGCGGCGCCACCTCGGACAGGAAGGTGAACGGGGTGCGCCGGGTGAAGTCCTGTTCCAGGTAGCCGGGGGCGAAGTCCGGGTGGACGTAGCGGTCCTCCAGCTGGATGGCGACGTCGTCCTCGAAGTGGACCACCTGGGAGTGGAACACCGGGGTGCCCTCGCCGATTCCGAAGCGGGCGCCGGTCTCCTGGCCCGCCGCCTCCTCGCGGACGAACCGCACCTCGGTGCGGTGGCGGTGGCCGCGTGCGCTCACCTCGTCGGCGATGTTGTGCACCTCGACCAGCGCCGAGCTGCCCTTGTGCAGGGCGACGAAGCTGCCGACGCCCATGACGCGGCGGATCAGCCCCTGGGCGGCCAGTTCGCGCAGCGCGCGGTTGACCGTCATCCGGGACAGACCCAGCGCCTCGACGAAGCGGCTCTCCGAGGGCAGGGCGTCGCCCTCCCGCCAGCGGCCGCTCATGATCTGCCCGGTCACCAGGTCCTTGACCCGCTGATACGCGGGCGTCGCCCCGGACGCGGTCGCCGCATACCGTCGCGCGAGCTCCGCCGCCTCCGCCGCCACGCCGTTTCCCGCCCTCGTCGTCGTCACCCGTACCGCTCTGCCCGCTTTTGCCCGTCGGCGCGGAACCGCGCCGCGCCAGGAAGATTCTAGGGCGTTCCCGAACACCGTCTCGGATCCGAGGAGAACCGGCGTACACCCTGGTCCGGCGGGTACGGCGGCGCTGTCATGGAGCCGACCGGGCGGAGCCGTCCGGTGAGCGAGGCGGAAAGGCGGACGATGACCGTGGACGTGGCAGCGGAGCCGTGGACCGGACGGAGCGACGGGGACGGCGACGACGTGCTGCGCTGGCACCACGTGACCACGCCGCTGACCGGCGCGGACGCGCCCCGGGACGCCGCGTTCGTCGGCTTCCGCAGCGATGAGGGCGTCCGCCGCAACCAGGGGCGGCCGGGTGCGGCCGACGGCCCCGGGGCGCTGCGGTCCGCCCTCGCCTCCGTGGCGCTGCCCGCGCCGCTGCGCGCCGTGGACGCCGGGGACGTCGTGGTCGGCGACGGCGACCTGGAGGACGGGCAGCGGCGGCTGGGCGACGCGGTCACCGCACTGCTCGACGCGGGCGGCCCGGTGGCGGTCCTCGGCGGCGGCCACGAGGTGGCCTACGGCACGTACCTGGGGCTGGCCGGGAGCCGCGCGGTGCGGGGCGGGGCACGGCTCGGGGTGCTCAACCTCGACGCCCACTTCGATCTGCGCGACGCACCGCGGCCCAGCTCCGGCACGCCGTTCCTCCAGATGGCCCGGGACGAGGAGCGTCAGGGGCGGCGACTGGACTACCGGGTGCTGGGCATCAGCCGCCTGAGCAACACCGAGCGGCTGTTCCGCACCGCGGACGGGCTCGGGGTGCGCTATCTGGAGGACACCGACTGCGGGCTGCTCTCGCTGGCCCGCGTCGAGGCGTTCACCGGGGCGTTCCTCGACGCCTGCGACCTCGTCCACCTCAGCATCGACCTGGACGTGCTGCCCGCGGCGGCGGCGCCGGGCGTCAGCGCGCCCGCCGCGTACGGCGTGCCGATGGAGGTCGTGGAGCGGGTCGTCACGGCGGTGGCGGCGAGCGGGAAGCTGGCGGTGGTCGACGTCGCGGAGCTCAACCCGGACCTCGACATCGACGCCCGTACGGCCCGCGCCGGTGCCCGGCTGGTGCACCGCGCGCTCACCGGGACGCCGGAGGCGCGGGGGCGGCGCGGCTGACGCACCCACCGTCCCGTGTGCGGTGGCCCGCCGCGCACGGGGCCCGGCGGGCGGCGCCTCACACCGGTGCCGGGGTCTCCTGCTCCCGGACGTCGGCCTCCGCGTCCGGTCCGGGCTTGGCGTCGGGGACGGAGTGCGACGGCCGCGGTGCCGTCAGCGGGGTCTCGCGGGCGGCGCCGACGCTCCGGGTGAACCACACGACCTTGCCGTCGTCGGTGGGGCAGGTGCCCCAGCTGTCGCTGAGGGCGGCGACGGCGGCCAGTCCGCCGCCCTGCGCACTGTCCAGCGGCGCCATCCGCGGACCGCGGTCGGCGACCGAGACGGTCAGATGGCGGCCGCTCCAGCGGACCTCGACGACGCACACCGCGTCCGGTCCGACGTGCCGGCGGACGTGGTCCAGCAGCTCGACCAGCCCGCGGCAGGCGGCCGGTATCTCCGCCGCCAGTCGCCAGTGGCGCAGATGCGCGGCCACGATGCGCCGGATCTGCGGCACCCGCTCCGCGGTGACCCGCAGCTCGGCCGCGTAGCGAGGGTGGGCGGTGACAGTCATGATCATGGCTCCTTCACACACGGCTCACCCGCCTCCCCCGGACAGGAACACGGAGGGTGAGCTTTCGTCACTGACGGGTGAAGGTCATCGTCACCCGGGCAGCCACCGCCCGCAACCGGGGGAGCTGCCCGAAGTGCCGTCCCGCGCGGGCCGTCACGGCAGATGCGGCAGCACGGCGTCCGGCGTCAGCGGCAGGGTGCGCAGGCGGACGCCGAGGGCGTGGTGCACGGCGTTGCCGACCGCCGCGGCGGCGCCGACGATGCCGATCTCGCCGATGCCCTTGCTGCCCATCGGGTTGAGGTGCGGATCGTCCTCGTCGAGCCAGTGCGCCTCGATCGTGTGGACGTCGGCGCAGACCGGGACGTGGTACGAGGCCAGATCGCGTTCGGTGAAGCCGCCGACGACGGGGTCCATGGTGCTGTGCTCGGTGAGCGCCATGCCGATGCCCATCGCCATTCCGCCGATGAACTGCGAGCGCGCGGTACGGGGGTTGAGGATCCGCCCGGCCGCGAACATGCCGAGCATCCGGCGCACCCGCACCTCGCCGGTGACGGTGTCGACCTGCACCTCGGCGAAGTGGGCGCCGAACGCGTGCCGGGCGTAGGGCGATCCGGCGGCGATCTCCTCCCGGGTGTCCGCCGCGACCGCCAACCCCTCCCGTGGCAGCGGCTGTTGACGGTTACTCAGGTCTTCGCGCAGGGAGCGGCACGCCTTGTGGACGGCCCAGCCCCAGGAGCCGGTGCCGGAGGAGCCCCCGGCCAGGAACGCGTCGGGCAGATCGCTGCGGCCGATCTCGACGCGGACCCGCTCCTCCGGGACCCCGAGCGTCTCGGCGGCGATCTGCCCGAGGACGGTACGGGCGCCGGTGCCGATGTCGGTGGCGTTGATCCGGATGCGGAAACCGCCGTCCGGCGCGGCGTGCGCCTCGGCGGACGAGGGGAAGATCAGCACCGGGTAGGTGGCCGCGGCGACGCCGGTGCCCAGCAGCAGATCGCCGTCGCGCCGGACGCCGGGGCGCGGGTCGCGGGGGCGCCAGCCGAAGCGGTCCGCGCCCTCCCGCAGCGCCTGGGTCAGGCCCCGGCTGCTGAACGGGCGGCCGGTGTCCGGTTCGGTCGCCGGTTCGTTGCGCAGCCGCAGTTCGACCGGGTCGAGGTCGAGGAGGACGGCGAGTTCGTCCATCGCCGACTCCAGGGCGTACATGCCGGGCGCCTCGCCCGGGGCGCGCATCCACGACGGGCTCGGCACGTCCAGCGCCACCACGCGGTGCACGGTGCGGCTGTGCGGCGAGGTGTACATCACCCGGGCGGGGACCGCCGCCTGCTCGACGAACTCCTTGACCGTCGAGGTGTGGGTGGCCACCTCGTGCGCGAGGGCGGTGAGCACCCCGTCGGCCCCGGCGCCCAGCCGCACCCGCTGCACGGTGGGCGCCCGGTGCCCCACCACAGCGGGCATCTCCCGGCGCGGCAGGGCGAGGGTGACGGGGCGGCCGGTGACCCGGGCGGCCATCGCGGCGAGGACCGCCGGCGGGCGGAGGGTGCCCTTGGAGCCGAAGCCGCCGCCGACGTGTTCGGCGACGACCGTGACGTCCCGGCGGTCGAGACCGAACAGCGCGGCGAGGTCGTCCCGCGCCATGGTCGACCCCTGGGTGGAGTCGTGGACGGTGAGATGCCCGTCGTCCCACCACGCGGTGGCGGCGTGCGGCTCCATGGGGTGGTTGTGCAGCGCGGTCAGGGTGTACGTCGCGTCGACGGTGACCAGCGCACCGGCGTACGCCGCATCGAAGTCGCCGCGCTCGCGCGTCCCCGGATAGCCGCCGTTGACCTCCTTGGGCAGGTAGAGGCCCGGATGGTCCGGGGTGAGGGTGACGTCGTACTCCTCGGCCGCGTACGTGAGGCGAACGGCCTCGGCGGCGGCGCGGGCCACCTCCAGACTGTCGGCGACGGCGAGCGCGACGTACCAGCCGCGGTGCGGGACGGCGGGACCTTGGAGGACGGCGACGGCCGGGTCCTCGGGCGGCTCCAGGCGCGGCGCGTTCTCGTGGGTGAGGACGGCGTGCACCCCGGGCAGGGCGAGGGCGTCCGCGGTGTCGACGGAGGTGATCCGGCCGCGGGCGACGGTGGCGGGCACCGGCCAGGCGTGGACACGGTGCGGCGGGGCGTGCTCGGCGGCGTAACGGGCGGCGCCGGTGACCTTGGCACGGCCCTCGCGGCGGGCGGCGGGCGCCCCGAGCGGGTGGCGGGCCACCTCCGGGTGAACAGGCTGCGGATCGTGGCTCATGGGCGCGTCCTCACAGGGCGTCGGTGCGGGCGCCGCGCGGCGGGGCGCCCGCGGGGTCAGCGGTGGCGGGCGGCGAGTTGGCCCAGGACGGAGACGGTCAGCCGTCGGGCCAGCGGCACCTTGAAGCCGTTGTCGCGCAGCGGCCGGGCGGCGGACAGTTCGGCGTCGGCGGCGCGGCCGAAGGTCTCGGCGGTGGCCGGGGCGCCGCGCAGCGCCTCCTCCGCGGCGGTGGCGCGCCAGGGCCGGTGCGCCAGCCCGCCGTAGGCGAGCGCCGCGTGGTGCACCACGCCGTCGCGGACCTCCAGCAGCGCGGCGACGGAGACCAGCGCGAAGGCGTACGAGGCGCGGTCGCGGGCCTTGCGGTAGCGCCCGTGGGCCAGGGGCGGCGGCGGGGGCAGCCGCACCGCGGTGATCAGTTCGCCGGGCTCCAGCACCGTGTCCCGCTCCGGGTGGTCGCCCGGCAGCCGGTGGAGGGCGGTGACCGGGACGGTGCGGGCGCCGTCCGGGCCGGTCACCTCGATGGCAGCGTCCAGGGCGGCGAGGGCGACGGCGAGGTCGGAGGGGTGGGTGGCGACGCAGTGCGCGGAGTGCCCGAGGACGGCGAGGTCGCGGTGGACGCCCTCGACGGCGGGGCAACCGCTGCCCGGCTCCCGCTTGTTGCACGGCGTGGAGACGTCCTGGAAGTAGGAGCAGCGGGTGCGCTGGAGGAGGTTGCCGCCGGTGGTCGCGGCGTTGCGCAGCTGCCCCGAGGCCCCGGCCAGCAGCGCCTGGGAGAGCACCGGGTAGCGCTCCTGGACGACGGGGGCGGCGGCGAGGTCGCTGTTGCGGACGGTGGCCCCGATGCGCAGCCCGCCGTCGGGCAGCTCCTCGATCCGGTCCAGCGGCAGCCGCCCGACGTCGATGAGCAGGCCGGGGGCGCACGCCCCCAGTTTCATCAGGTCGACGAGGTTGGTGCCGCCGCCGAGGAACGCGGCCCCGGGGTGCGCGGCCCGGGCGCGTACGGCCTCGTCGACGGTGGCGGGGCGCAGATAGGCGAAGGGTTTCACGACGCCGCCCCCCCGCCGCCGTTGACGGAGACGGCCCCGAGGCCGTGGACGGTGTGCGGCACGGGAGGAGCGGCCGGGTGCGCGGTGGCGTCGCCGATCGCCTCGACGATGCGCGGATAGGCGCCGCAGCGGCAGAGGTTGCCGCTCATCCGCTCCCGGATCTCGTCGGCGGTCAGCTCCACCGGGGCGCCCGGAGCCGCGGTGTCCGGGGTGACGTGGGAGGGATGGCCGTCGGCCGCCTCCTGGAGCATCCCGGCGGCCGAGCAGAGCTGGCCGGGTGTGCAGTAGCCGCACTGGAAGGCGTCACGCTCCATGAAGGCGTGCTGGAGCGGGTGGAGGCCGTCGGCGTCGGCGAGGCCCTCGACGGTGGTGAGGGTGCTGCCGTCGAGCGTGACGGCGAGCAGCAGGCAGCTGTTGGCGCGCCACCCGTCGACGAGGACGGTGCAGGCACCGCACTGTCCGTGATCGCAGCCCTTCTTCGTACCGGTCAGCCCGAGGTGGACGCGGAGCGCGTCCAGGGCGGTGGTGCGGTGGTCGAGGGTCAGCCGGTGCGGTACGCCGTTGACGTGCAGGGTGACCGTGGAGCGGGTGGCTCCGGGCGGCGGTCCCGCGGCGTCGGGAGGGGATGCGGTGGGCTCCACGCGCTCGCCTTTCGGGCTGGGCCACGCGCCGCGGTACACGGGTGCGCGCGGCGGGGTGAGGTGCGGCTGCGGGACGGTCCGGCGGGGCTTCGCGGCCCCTCCGTCGGGTCTCCCCGGCCGGAACCGGCGGGCCGGTGCCGCCCGCACCGGCCGGACGCCCGCGCCCGGGCCGGGCCGCGTCCGCCGGTGGCGGGTCCCCTCTGCCTATCAGGAGCGGTGGCCGCCCGCGCGTCGGCGCGGCCGTACGGCGAGCGGCCTCGCCCGGCCGGTCCGGTGCCGTCCAGGTGACGGTCAGCGGTTCTCCAGCTGGAGCTGGACCTCCTGTTCCTGGTCCCCGGCGACGGTGCCGGTGACCTGTACGGCGAAGGCGGGGCGGAGGCTGTCCCGCAGCCGGGCCACCGCCCAGTAGCCGCCCTGGAGGCTGATGGAGACGGGCGCGGTCAGCCGCCGGGGGGCGGGCTCCGCCAGGAGATCGGTCACGTCGAACGTCGAGGTCCACACGGTGGGGTGCGGGCCGGCGACGGCGCGCGGCACGTCGTCCGGCGCCCGGTCGCACACGAAGGAGGTGCGCAGCGCGCTGAAGACGGCGTGCGCGTCCTCCGTCGCGCAGTCGGTGACCTCGACGACGACCTCGGCCTCCGGGTGGTACGCCGACGACGGCTGCGGGGGACGCTCACTGCCCTGCACCGGGCCCGGCTGCCCCGGCTGGTTCGCCTGCTGCGCGCTGTTCACGGTGGGCCTTCCTCTCCGTTGGGACGACACCTCCAGGCTGACCCGCGCGCCGGGCACATGCGACCGGAGCCGCCCGGAGCCGGGGCCCCGCCCACGGCGGACGGGTTCCTTCCGGGGCGCCCCCGGGGACGTCTGGTACGGACGGGTGGTCCGCCGCGGCACGGGACGCACCCCTAAGGGCTGTCCCGTAGGGAGGAACCATGGTCCGGCCACCGCTCGGCGGCGCCTGCGCGCCCGGGTTCGAGGGCGTGCGCACCGTCTTCGAGCGGAACTTCACCGCCCACGGCGACCTCGGCGCGGCCGTCGCCGTGCTGCTGGACGGCGCCCCGGTCGTCGATCTGTGGGGCGGGTACGCGGACGCCGCCCGCACCCGCCGCTGGGAGCGGGACACCCTGGTGAACGTCTACTCCACGTCGAAGGGGATGACCGCGCTCTGCGCCCACCTCCTGGTGGACCGCGGCGCGTTGGACCTCGACGCGCCGGTGGCGCGGTACTGGCCGGACTTCGCGCGGGGCGGCAAGGGCGAGCTGCCGGTGCGCTGGCTGCTGAGCCACCGCGCCGGGCTGATCGCCCCGCGCGCCCCGCTGCCGCTGCCCGCCGCATACGACCACGCACGGGTGTGCGCGGCGCTCGCCGCGACAGAGCCGTGGTGGGAGCCGGGCACCGCCCAGGGGTACCACGCGGTGACGTTCGGCTATCTGGTCGGCGAGGTGGTGCGGCGGGTCACCGGCCGGACGGCCGGGGCGTTCCTGCGCACGGAGATCGCCGGGCCGCTCGGCGCCCGGGTCTTCCTCGGCACCCCGGCGGCCGAGCACCCGCGCTGCGCCGACATGGTGGGGCAGCTCGACGCGCGGCTGCTCGCGGAGCGGTATCCCGGTGTGCCGCGCCCGCCGCTGGCGTCGCTCGACGGGCATCCGCTGGCCGCGGCGGCGCTGAGCCTGCTGTCGGTCCCCACCGGCGACGTCAACAGCGCCGCCTACCGCATGGCGGAGATCCCGGCGGGCAATGTCCACGCCTCCGCGCACGGCCTGGCCACGGTGTACGCGGCGCTGGGCGGCGGCTCCCTGGTCGGGGCGGACACGCTGGCCGCGGCGCGGCGCCCCCAGGGACGGCCGGGCGAACCGGACCTGGCGATGGGCCCGCTGGCACCGCCCGGCACCGACGTCCGCTGGGGCCTGGGCTACCTCCTCAACACCCAGGGCCGCGCGGGCCCGAACCCCCGCGCCTTCGGCCACGGCGGCGCCGGCGGCTCGTACGCCTTCACCGACCCGGAGAACGGCCTGGCGTACGCGTACGTCATGAACCGCTACGGCGGCGGCACCACCGGGGACGATCCGCGCCATGCGGAGCTGGTCGCGGCGGTGTACGCGGCGCTCGGGGAGGGGGCGGGGGGCTGAGGCGGGGGCCCCGCCCGGCGGGTCACAGGCATGCCTCCCTGGAGCAGCATCCGTCATGTACCCGTATACCGCTCACCGCATTTACCCGTATACCGCTCACCGCGCCATAATGGACGGATAAGGCACAGACTGCCTGGTATGCCACCGATGAGGTCCCGCCGCCCGGCCGTGGGACCAGGGAAGGATGTGGGTGGACATGGACCGCGAGGCCGAGACCGTTCACGAGGCGTACTCCTTCGTCTGTCTGCACTGCGGGCACGGATGGGAAGAGCGCTACGAGATCCGGCACACCACCGACCTCTCGGGTCGGCGTCGCGCCGTGTACTACTCCGGAGGGGTCCACGTCCCCTCGCCGCTGTCCCGGACCGAGTGCCCCGCGTGCAATCTCGGCCCCCTCCGCATCCTGCGCCCCGGCCGGGTGGAGTCGACGCGGCTTTTCCCGCACTGACCACGCATCCGGGCCGGGTGCGGCCACTGCAATTCGGTAACGGGGCGCATTCGAGGTAATTCACCCACCGACCAGTGCTTATGCTCAGCTCCGGCGGGGCGGGCCGGGCTCCGCGCCGCCCGTCCCACCCCTCGAACCGCCGGAGCACCCCTTGGCCGTGGACCCCCCGAAGCAACCCCTGAGCGCCCGCGTACTGGCCGTGCTCCCCTACGGCGTGATGTCCGTGGTCACCACGGTGGATGTCACCGCCGGGTCCGAGGTCGGGTTCCTGCCCCTCGTGTCGCTGGGGCCCGCGTTCGCCGGTCTGGTCGGCGGCTGGCGTCGCACGGCCGTGGTCGGCTCGGCCGCGTTCCTGCTCTGCCTGGGCCTCGGGATGTACGACGGGCTCTTCGAGGGCCGTCGCGGGCTGCCCGCGCTGCTGTCGGTGGCCGGGGTGACGGTGGCCGGTGTGGTGGCCGCGGTGATGCGCCAGCGGCGCGAGGCGGAGCTGGCGAACGTCCGCTCCATCGCGGAGGTCGCCCAGCGTGTCCTGCTGCGGCCGGTGCCGCGCGGTGCGGGGCCGCTGCGGATCGCGGTCTCGTACACCTCGGCGGTGGCCGAGGCGCGGATCGGCGGCGATCTGTACGAGGTCGTGACCTCGCCCGGCGGCGTACGGATCATCGTCGGCGACGTCCAGGGCAAGGGCCTCGAAGCGGTGGAGAGCGCCGCGGTGGTGCTGGGCGCGTTCCGGGAGGCGGCCCACGACGAGACGGAGCTGACCGCCGTCGGCGCGCGGGTGGAGCGGGCGCTGGGCCGTCATCTGGGCGGCGAACGGTTCGTGACGGCAGTGCTCGCGGAGATCGGCGACGGGCCGTCCGCGACGCTGCTGAACTTCGGGCACCCGGCGCCGCTGGTGGTGCGCGCCGGGGGCGCCGTGGACTTCGCCGCCCCGCCCGAACGCGCCCTGCCGCTCGGCCTCGCGGCGTACGCCGACGACGGCCCGAAGCCGCACACGGTGCCGTTCGCCCCCGGCGACCAGCTGCTCTTCTACACCGACGGGGTCACCGAGGCGCGGGACGGCGACGGCCGGTTCTACCCGCTCGACGCCCGCGCGACGCTGCTGAAGGACGACGATCCCGAGGAGGCGCTGCGCGCGGTCCGCGAGGACGTCGTCGCGCACGCCGAGGGTCCGCTCCACGACGATGCGGCGATGCTGCTGGTCCGCTACCGGGACGCCCTCCAGGACCACTGAAGGGCGCCTTTCGCACGGGCCGGGGACCGGCGGTCAGCGGCGGCGCGGGCGCCGGTGGCGGCGGCGCGGCAGCCGGCCGCGGATCTCCTCGGGCGGCAGGAAACGGGCCCACCGCTCCGGGTACTCGGCGGGCGGCAGCGGCTCGTCCGCGTCGTCCGCGTCGTCCTCGTCGCCGTCCTCGTCGCCGTCCGCCCCGTCGTCCTCGGTGTCGTCGTCGCGCTCCTCGGGGGCGTCCTCGTGCTCCGCAGCTGCCTGAGCCGCCCGGCGTTCCTTCTCCGCGCGGGCCGCGGCCGTCGCCACCGAGGGCCAGACGCGGTCCGTCGCGGCGTTCGTCGCGGCGCCGACGAGGACCGCGAACGCCGAGACCCCGATCCACAGCAGCACCGCGACCGGCGCCGCCAGCGACCCGTAGATCGTCGGGCCCTCGACCGTCGCGGTGAGGTAGATCCGCAGCAGGAAGCTGCCCAGCACCCACATCGCGAGGGCCACCACCGCGCCCGGGATGTCCTCCCGCCAGGGCGAACGGACCGGCACCGAGACGTGGTAGAGCGTGGTGAGGAAGGCCACCGACAGCAGCAGGACGACCGGCCAGTACAGCGCCCGGATGACGTCCGCGCTCGCCGGGAGCCACTGCACCAGGGTGTCCGGGCCCACCACCATCAACGGCAGCGCGACGGCGCCGACGACCAGCCCGCCCAGGTAGAGCACGAACGCCAGCAGCCGGGTCCGTACGATGCCGCGGCGGCCGTCCAGCCCGTACATGATCGTGATGGTGTCGACGAAGACGTTCAGGGCGCGCGAGCCGGACCACAGGGCGAGGGCGAAGCCGAGGGAGATGACGTCCGGGCGGCGGCCGGTGAAGATGTCGTCGAGCAGCGGCCGGGCGATCTCGTTGACGCCCTGGTAGGAGAGGACGGCGGACGACGCGTGGAGGATCTGCTCCCGGACGCCGTCGATGGTAGCCCGCCCGATCCAGGGCTCCAGGTAGCCGAGCAGACCGATGAGCCCGAGCAGCAGCGGCGGCAGCGACAGCAGGCAGAAGAAGGCCGCCTCGGCGGCGAGTCCGGTCACCCGGTACGTCATGCAGCTGTGGACGACGTCCTTGAGGAGCAGCCAGCCGAGCCGCCGCTTGGAGACGTTGCGATAGAGGACCCTGGCCCTGGTCAGGCGGCCCTCGGGCCGCTCGGTCGGTTCGTTCTCCGGCTGCACTCGTCCACCGTATCCGGGCGGCTGGACGGACAGCGGCGGAGCCCGCGCAGCTCCCGCACGGTCTCAGATCCGGGCGCCGGGCGGCCCGCCGCGGCGTTCGCGCAGCGCCGCCTCGATGACCACGTACAACTCCTCGTCCGGGACGTCGGGCCGGAAGCCGACGAGGACGCCGCGGGCCTCGTAGTAGCGGATCGCGCGGTAGGCGTCGCCGACGCCGCCGACCACGGTCCGCAGATGCACCATCAGATCGGCGAAGGCGAGTGCCGGGGGCGGGCCACCGGCCCCGGCGAAGCGGGCGAGCAGGCGGGGCGCGGCGTCGACGACGTAACCGGCGGGCGGCGGGCACGGCGCCGCCGGGATGTCGGCGGCGGCGCGGCGCGGGACGCGGTAGTGCGCGGCGAGCCGGTCGGCGCGCGCCGCGCGCAGCCGTCCGTCGGCGCCGAGCACCACGACGCGCGGAGCCGCTGCGTCCCTGGCGGCGTTCATGGTGATCTCCCTCCCGCACCGGTGCGGTGCGGCCCCGTACGGCGGCACTCCGGCAACGTCGCACGCCACGGCGGCGTTCCCGTACGGGGACGTCCTTCTGCCCGGAGTGGCGTGACGTTTCGGCACCCGTCACGTGCCCGTCGCTTGCGGGTGGCGGGCCCGGTACCTGGCCGGACGGGCCCCGCACCGGGCCGGGGCGCGCCGTACCGGGCCAGGGCGCGCCGCCGCGAGAACGCGCCCCCTGCCGCGCCGCGCGCACCCCCTCCCCCGATCGCCCCGCCCCGATCGCCCGCCCCGCCCCGCGCGCCTACCGTGCCGGGAGCGGAGCGCGGTGGTGGGCGGAGGGAGTGCGATGAGCCCAGGGACGGGGTGGCCGGAGGAGCGGCGGCCGGAGCCGGGGGCCGGGCGGCGGCCGTGGGGTGCGCTCGCGCTGATCGCGCTGACGGGGATCTTCCTGATCCGTACGGGGCTGCCGGACCGGCCCGGCGGCCCGCCGCGGCCGGGCCCTGGGCACGCCGCGCCCGCCGGACACGCCCCGGCCGCGCCGCCGTTGCCGCGGTCCGTCCCCGACAGGGTGGTGATCCCGGCGCTCCAGGTGTCCGCCCCGGTGATCGCGCGCGGGCTGGACGCACACGGCGCGATCGAGGCGCCGCCGTCCGCCGACACCCGCGTCACCGGCTGGTACAAGGACGCCCCGACCCCCGGCGAACGCGGCACCGCCGTCCTCGTCGGCCACGTCGACAGCTACACCGGGCCCGCGGTCTTCTACGGCCTCGGCGGGCTGAAGCGGGGCGCCGCCGTCGAGGTCCGCCGCCGGGACGGCCGCCGCGCGGTGTTCGCCGTCTACTCCGTGCGGACCTTCGCCAAGGACCGCTTCCCCGCCGAGCAGGTCTACGGTTCCACCGGACGGCCCGAGCTACGCCTGCTGACCTGCGGGGGCGCCTACCACGCGGGCTCCGGGTACGCCGGTAACGTCGTCGTCTTCGCCCGGCTCGTCGCGCCCGGGGGCGGGCATCCGGCGACCCCTTCGGCCACGCCCGGAGCCCCATGATTGGCTGCCGCCATGAGCAGCATCACCGTCACCACCTGGTACCTCGAACAGACCGCGCCGGGCGATCTGACGCCCGCCGCCGAGCCGCCCGCCGCGCGGGGCGTCCGCATCGTGTGCGCGCAGCGCCCGCTGCCGGAGTTCAGCCGTTTCCTCTACTCCGCCGTCGGCGGCGACATCCTGTGGACCGACCGGCTGGCGTGGCCGTACGCGCGGTGGGCGGAGTATCTGTCGCGGCCCGGCGTGGAGACCTGGGTGGCGTACGCGCACGGGAGCCCGGCGGGCTTCATCGAGCTGGACGGGACGTCCGACGGCGTCACCGAGATCGCCTACTTCGGACTGATCCCGGCGTTCCGCGGGCAGGGCATCGGCGGCCATCTGCTGTCGTTCGGCACCGCGCGGGCCTGGGACCTCGCCGAGCGGTACGAGGGGCGGCCGCCGACGCGGCGGGTGTGGGTGCACACCTGTAGCAAGGACGGCCGTCACGCGCTCCGCAACTACGAGCGGCGGGGCTTCCGGCTGTACGACACCACGGTCGAGCAGGAGGCCGCGGCCGAGACGCCGGGGCCGTGGCCGGGCGCCGGGGACACCGCCCTGCCCGCCTGGGAGGGCGCGCCCCGTCCGGTGTGACGGGACCGCCGTACCGGGGCGCGCCGCCCCCGCGTGCCCCGGTACGGCACATCCGTAAGGCACGATGACCGCGTGACCAAGGCCACAGCATCTCGCGATCCGGGACATCGATGTCCAAATTTCGGACGATGGTGGACTGTCGCGAGAACGGCGTGCCACGCTGCGGTCATGTCTCGAACAGGAATTGCGTTGGTGAGCCGACTCCACGTCGACCTCGGCCGCCTGTCCAGCGCGATCTGTCAGGCGCGCTGACGCGGCATCGGCCAGGGGGCACCGCCCGAGCAGCACCGCCGGCACCACCCGTCGCCCCCGCCGTCCCCCTCGTCGCGGACGCCCCGAGACCTCACCTCCCCCCTTCACGACGCGCCGCCGCGCGCCGCCGCGCGCCGCCCTTCCGCGTGTCCACGCAGGTCACCGCGGGTTTTCCCGTGCCCTCCCGCCTCCCTTGAGTCGCCCCGAAGGACGTACATCCATGGCCGCCACCCCGGAACGACCCGCAGCTGCCACGACCCGCCGCAAGGCCGGACGCCACCGCGGCGAGGGCCAGTGGGCCGCAGGGCACTTCACCCCCCTCAACGGCAACGAGCAGTTCAAGAAGGACGACGACGGTCTCAATGTGCGGACACGCATTGAGACGATCTACGCCCGGCGCGGTTTCGACTCCATCGACCCCAACGACCTGCGCGGCCGGATGCGTTGGTGGGGCCTCTACACCCAGCGCCGCCCCGGCATCGACGGCGGCAAGACCGCGGTGCTGGAGCCGGAGGAGCTGGACGACGAGTTCTTCATGCTGCGGGTACGGATCGACGGCGGGCGGCTGACCACCGATCAGCTGCGGGTCATCGGCGAGATCTCCCAGGAGTTCGCGCGCGGCACCGCCGACATCACCGACCGGCAGAACGTCCAGTTCCACTGGATCCGCATCGAGGACGTCCCGGAGATCTGGCGGCGGCTGGAGGGCGTCGGCCTGTCCACCACCGAGGCGTGCGGCGACACCCCGCGCGCCATCCTCGGCTCACCGGTCGCCGGGATCGCCGAGGACGAGATCATCGACGGCACGCCGGTCATCGAGGAGATCCACCGCCGGATCGTCGGCAACCCCGCATTCTCCAACCTCCCCCGGAAGTTCAAGACCGCGGTCTCCGGCTCCCCGCTGCTGGACGTCGCCCACGAGATCAACGACATCTCGCTGGTCGGCGTCGTCCACCCGGAGCTGGGCCCCGGCTTCGACGTCTGGGTCGGCGGCGGCCTCTCCACCAACCCCAAGCTCGGCGTGCGGCTCGGCGCCTGGGTATCCGCCGAGGAGGCGGCCGAGGTCCACGAGGGCGTCCTCTCCCTCTTCCGCGACTACGGCTACCGGCGGCTGCGCACCCGCGCCCGGCTGAAGTTCCTCGTCGCCGACTGGGGCCCGGAGAAGTTCCGCCAGGTGCTGGAGGCCGAGTATCTGGGCCGCACGCTGCACGACGGCCCGGCCCCGGCCGAGCCCGCGCAGCGCTGGCGCGACCACGTCGGCGTGCACCGCCAGAAGGACGGCCGGTTCTACGTCGGCTTCGCCCCGCGCGTCGGCCGGGTGGACGGCGCCACCCTCACCAAGATCGCCGAGGTGGCCGCCGCCCACGGCTCGGGCCGGGTCCGCACCACCGCCGAGCAGAAGATGCTCGTCCTCGACCTCACCGAGGACCGCGTCGACTCCCTCGTCGCCGGTCTGGAGGCGCTGGACCTGCGGGTGACCCCGTCGCCGTTCCGCCGCGGGACGATGGCCTGCACCGGTATCGAGTTCTGCAAACTGGCCATCGTCGAGACCAAGGGCCGCGGCGCGTCCCTCATCGACGAACTGGAGCGCCGCCTCCCGGACTTCGACGAGCCCGTCACCATCAACCTGAACGGCTGCCCGAACGCCTGCGCCCGCATCCAGGTCGCGGACATCGGTCTCAAGGGCCAGCTGATGCTGGACGAGAGCGGCGCGCAGGTCGAGGGCTACCAGGTGCACCTGGGTGGCGCGCTGGGGCTGGAGGCGGGCTTCGGCCGCAAGGTCCGCGGGCTGAAGGTCACCGCCGCCGAACTCCCCGACTACATCGAGCGGCTGCTCACCGCCTTCACCGAACAGCGCACCGAGGGCGAGCGGTTCGCCCAGTGGGTGGGCCGCGCGGAAGAGGGTGCGCTGAAGTGAGCGAACGCGCCGCGCCGTTCCACTGCCCGTACTGCGGCGATGAGGACCTGCGCCCCTCCGAGACACCCTCGGAGCGGGGCACCGGGGCCGCGTGGGAGTGCCGCGCCTGCAACCGCGCCTTCCGGCTGAAGTTCCTCGGCCTGCTGTCGCAGGGCGTCGCCGCCCCGTCCCCGTCCGACGGCTCCGCCGGAGGTGCTCCGTGACCACCGCGTCCGAACTGCCGCAGCTCGCCGAGCGCGCGGGCCGTGACCTGGAGGAGGCCGATCCGCTCGCCATCCTCCGGTGGGCCGCCGAGACCTTCGGGCCGCGTTTCTGCGTCACCTCCTCCATGGAGGACGCGGTCGTCGCCCACCTCGCCTCACGCGCCCGGCCCGGCGTGGACGTCGTCTTCCTCGACACCGGCTACCACTTCCCCGAAACCCTCGGCACCCGGGACGCGGTCGCCTCGGTCATGGACGTCCGCGTCCGCACCCTCACGCCCCGGCAGACGGTGGCCGAGCAGGACGCCGCGTACGGGCCGCGGCTGCACGACCGCGAACCGGACCTGTGCTGCGCGCTGCGGAAGGTCAAACCGCTGGAGGAGGGGCTCGCCGGGTACGACGCCTGGGCCACCGGGCTGCGCCGCGACGAGTCGCCGACCCGCGCCCACACGCCCGTCGTCGGCTGGGACGCCCGGCGGGGCAAGGTGAAGGTCTCGCCGATCGCCCGCTGGACGCAGGCGGACGTCGACGCGTACGTCGCCGAGCACGGCGTGCTCACCAACCCGCTGCTGCAGGACGGCTACGCCTCCGTCGGCTGCGCCCCGTGCACCCGCCGGGTGCGCGCGGGCGAGGACGCGCGGGCCGGGCGCTGGGCCGGCAGCAACAAGACCGAGTGCGGACTGCACGGATGACCGACCGATCAACTGCGCCCGGCGCAGCGGAAGGTGAGGAGATACCCATGACCGGCGCCACCGTGTGGCTGACGGGCCTGCCGAGCGCCGGCAAGACCACGATCGCCCACGCCCTCGCCGACCGGCTGCGCGGCGAGGGCCGCCGCGTGGAGGTCCTCGACGGCGACGAGATCCGCACCTTCCTCTCCGCCGGTCTCGGCTTCACCCGCGCCGACCGCGACACCAACGTCCAGCGCATCGGCTTCGTCGCCGCACTCCTCGCCCGCAACGGCGTCACCACGCTGGTGCCGGTCATCGCCCCGTACGCCGACTCCCGCGCGGCGGTCCGCGCACGCCACCGGGCCGAGGGCACCCCGTATCTGGAGGTGCACGTCGCCACGCCCGTCGAGGTCTGCTCCGAGCGGGACGTGAAGGGGCTCTACGCAAAGCAGGCGGCCGGGGAGATCTCCGGTCTGACCGGCGTCGACGACCCGTACGAGCAGCCCGAGGCGCCCGATCTGCGGATCGCCTCGCACACCCAGACCGTGCCGGAGTCCGCGGCCGCGCTCCACGGTCTGCTCACCGAGCGGGGCCTGGCATGAGCGCCCCCGAGCACGCCGTGGCGCCGCCCCGGGCCGGGGAGCGCGGCGAAGGACAGCCCGACGAAAGGGGCAGCATGACCACGACCACCACCGCTGCCGCCGGGAGCACCGGCGACACCGGTCCGTACGCGCTGTCGCACCTGGACGCCCTGGAGTCCGAGGCGGTCCACGTCTTCCGCGAGGTGGCGGGCGAGTTCGAGCGGCCGGTGATCCTCTTCTCCGGCGGCAAGGACTCCATCGTCATGCTGCACCTGGCGCTGAAGGCGTTCGCCCCGGCGCCGGTGCCGTTCGCCCTGCTCCACGTCGACACCGGGCACAACTTCCCCGAGGTCATCGACCACCGCGACCGGGTGGCCGCCGAGCACCGGCTGCGGCTGCACATCGCCGCCGTGCAGGACTACATCGACCGCGGTGAGCTGCGCGAACGCCCCGACGGGCTACGCAACCCGCTCCAGACCATGCCGCTGCTCGACGGCATCGCCGAGGGCCGCTTCGACGCGGTCTTCGGCGGTGGCCGCCGCGACGAGGAGAAGGCCCGCGCCAAGGAGCGCGTCTTCTCGCTGCGCGACGAGTTCGGCGGCTGGGACCCGCGCCGCCAGCGCCCCGAACTGTGGCAGCTCTACAACGGCCGCCACTCCCCCGGCGAACACGTCCGCGTCTTCCCGCTGTCCAACTGGACCGAGCTGGACGTGTGGCAGTACATCGGCCGCGAGAAGATCGAACTGCCCGCCATCTACTACGCCCACGAGCGTGAGGTCTTCTCCCGCAACGGCATGTGGCTGGCGCCCGGCGGGTGGGGCGGCCCCAAGGAGGGCGAGAGCCTTCAGACCCGGACGGTGCGCTACCGCACCGTCGGCGACATGTCCTGCACCGGGGCCGTCGACTCCGACGCCGCCACCATCGAGGCGGTCGTCGCGGAGATCGCCGCCTCCCGCCTCACCGAGCGGGGCGCGACGCGGGCCGACGACAAGATGTCCGAGGCCGCCATGGAGGACCGTAAGCGCGAGGGGTACTTCTAGCCATGAGCACTGTTGTTGAGCACGAAGCGGCCTCGCTGCTGCGGTTCGCCACTGCCGGAAGCGTCGACGACGGCAAGTCGACGCTGGTCGGACGGTTGCTGCACGACTCCAAGTCGGTCCTCGCCGATCAGCTCGAAGCCGTCGAGCGGGCGTCGCTGGGCCGCGGTCAGGACGCCCCTGACCTGGCGCTGCTGACCGACGGGCTGCGCGCGGAGCGCGAGCAGGGCATCACCATCGACGTCGCCTACCGCTACTTCGCCACCCCGCGGCGCCGGTTCATCCTGGCGGACACCCCCGGGCATGTGCAGTACACCCGCAACATGGTCACCGGCGCCTCCACCGCCGAACTGGCCGTGGTCCTCGTCGACGCCCGCAACGGCGTGGTCGAGCAGACCCGCCGGCACGCCGCCGTCGCCGCCCTGCTGCGCGTCCCGCACGTCGTCCTGGCCGTCAACAAGATGGACCTGGTCGACTACGCCGAGCCGGTCTTCGCCACCATCGCCGAGGAGTTCACCGCCTACGCGGCGTCGCTCGGCGTCCCGGAGGTCACCGCCATCCCGATCTCCGCGCTCGCCGGTGACAACGTGGTGTCCCCGTCGGCGCACATGGACTGGTACGGCGGCCCGACCGTGCTGGAGCACCTGGAGACCGTGCCCGTCGACACCGATCCGACGGACGACCCGGCCCGCTTCCCGGTGCAGTACGTCATCCGGCCGCAGACCGCCGAGCACCCCGACTACCGCGGCTACGCGGGCCAGATCGCCTCCGGTGTGCTGCGCGTCGGCGACGAGGTGAGCGTGCTGCCGTCGGGCCGTACCTCCACCGTCACCGGTCTCGACGCGCTCGGCCGGGCCGTCGACGCCGCGTGGGCGCCGCAGTCGGTGACCGTCACCCTCGCCGACGACCTCGACATCTCCCGCGGCGACCTGCTCGCCCCCGCGGCGGGCGCACCGGCCGTCACCCAGGACGTCGAGGCGACGGTCTGCCATGTCGCCGACCGCCCGCTCGCCGCCGGACAGCGGGTGCTGCTCAAGCACACCACCCGCACCGTCAAGGCGATCGTCAAGGAGATCCCGTCGCGGCTGACGCTGGACGACCTCTCCCAGCACCCGGCCCCCGGCGAACTGGCGGCGAACGACATCGGCCGGGTCCGGATCCGTACCGCCGAACCGCTGGCCCTGGACGCCTACGCCGACTCCCGGCGCACCGGCTCCTTCCTGCTGATCGACCCGTCGGACGGGACGACGCTGACCGCCGGCATGGCGGGCACCGCCTTCGCGGCGCAGGCGGCGCAGGACACCGCGGCAGACGACGAGGGCTGGGACTTCTGACCGTGCACCAGGACGTGTTCTCGACCTTCGCGAAGGAGGGCGGCCGCATCGGCAGCGGCGCCCTCGGCAGCGGCCAGGGCGGAGTCGGCCGATGTGTGAGCTGACGACGCACCACTCCGCCTGCCCGCCCACGCCCGTACGAAGACCCACCGCACCGCCGGGCGCGCCCTAGAGGGGCGCGAACCGCCCCGGCCCTACGAGAGGAACGCCTCCCGTGCCTGCCGTTCGACCCCGCCATCCGGCGGCCGCCGCCCTCGCCCTGCTGCTGCTCGGGGCGGTCAGCGCCTGCGGCTACGGCTCCGAGGCCAGGAAGGACCCGGCAGCCGAGGTCGCCGCCAAGGGCCCGAAGACCGACGGCCTCGACGCCGTCAAGATCGGCTTCTTCGGCAACGTCACCCACGCCACCCCGCTGATCGGTCTCCAGGAGGGGCTGTTCCAGAAGGAGCTGGGCGGCACGGCGGTGAAGTCCTCGGTCTTCAACGCGGGCCCCGCCGAGATCGAGGCGCTCAACTCCGGCGCCATCGACATCGGCTGGATCGGCCCCTCCCCCGCGATCAACGGCTACGCCAAGTCCCACGGCAAGAGCCTGAAGATCATCGGCGGCTCGGCCTCCGGCGGGGTCTCGCTCGTGGTCAACCCCAAGAAGGTCAGGAGCCTCGACGACCTCAAGGGCAAGACGATCGCCACCCCGCAGCTGGGCAACACCCAGGACGTGGCGCTGCTCAACTACCTGGCGGAGAAGGGCTTCACGGTCGACGCCACCACCGGCAAGGGCGATGTCACCGTGCAGCGCACCGAGAACAAGGTGACGCCGACCGCCTTCCAGCAGGGCGCCATCGACGCGGCGTGGGTGCCCGAGCCGACCGCCGCCAAGCTCGTCAACATCGGCGGCAAGACGCTGCTGGACGAGAAGGACCTGTGGAAGGACGGCAAGTTCGTCATCACGAACATGATCGTCTCGCAGAAGTTCCTGGCGGAGCACCCCAAGGCCGTCGAGGCGGTGCTGCGCGCCTCGGTGCGGACCAACGCCTGGATCCGCTCGCACCCCGCCGAGGCCGTCAAGGCGCTCAACGACAAGCTCGCCGACCCGCAGATCTCCGGCAAGGCGCTGCCCGCCGACATCATCGGCCCGGCGTTCAAGAACACCGATGTCACCGACGACCCGCTGGCCGCCACGCTTCAGCAGGAGGCGGACCACGCCGTCAAGGCCGGTCTGCTCCAGAAGCCGGACCTCAAGGGCATCTACGACCTGCGGCTGCTGAACAAGGTCCTCAAGGCCGAGGGCAAGCGGCCGGTCGACGCCGCCGGTCTCGGCAACGACTGATGTCCGCCCCGCAGCACTCCAGGAGGTGACCCCGATGACGACCACCCTCACCAAACGGCCCGCCACCACGGCGGACACGGCCCTGGCGGCCTCGTACGCCGCGCGCATCGACCACGTCTCGAAATCCTTCGGCCGCCCCGGCGCCCGCCAGCACGTGCTCGACGACATCAGCATCGACGTCGCGCCCGGCGAATTCGTCTGCCTGCTCGGCGCGTCGGGCTGCGGCAAGTCCACGCTGCTGAACCTGGTGGCCGGGCTCGACGCGCCGACGTCCGGATCCATCGAGACACCCGGCGGACGGCCCGCGCTGATGTTCCAGGAACACGCGTTGTTCCCGTGGCTGACCGCCGGCCGCAACGTGGAGCTGGCGCTGCGGCTGCGCGGGGTGCCGCGCGCGGAGCGCCGTGAGGAGGCCGAACGGCTCCTCGAACTCGTCCGCCTCAAGGGCGCGTACGGCAAGCGGGTGCACGAACTGTCCGGCGGCATGCGCCAGCGCGTCGCCATGGCCCGGGCCCTCGCCCAGGACAGCCGGCTGCTGCTCATGGACGAGCCGTTCGCCGCGCTGGACGCCATCACCCGCGATGTGCTGCACGACGAACTGACCCGCATCTGGCGGGCGTCGAACGACACCGCCTCCGGCTCCGGCGGTCTGTCGGTGCTCTTCGTCACCCACAACGTCCGCGAGGCGGTACGGCTCGCCGAGCGTGTCGTGCTGCTCTCCTCCCGCCCCGGCCGGGTGGCCCGGGAGTGGCAGGTCGGCATCGCCCAGCCGCGCCGCATCGAGGACGCCGCGGTCGCCGACCTTTCCGTCGAGATCACCGAACAGCTGCGTGGGGAGATCCGCCGCCATGGCCAGCACTGAGACCACCACCGGGCCTGCGGGGAGCACGCCCGACGACGTACCTGACGCCACGGGCACCCCGGCCGGCCCCGACTCCGCCGACACCGCGGGAGCCACGACCGCAGGAGGCGGCGGGGACCGTCCGGCGGACCGGGACGGCACCGATCTGGCGGGCCTGGAGGCCGGGCTCGACGCCCTGGATTCCACCGTCGCCGCCCGGCAACCCTGGTTGCGTACGCTCGCATCGAAGGCGCTCCCTCCCCTCATCGCCGTCGTCATCGTGCTGGTGCTGTGGCAGCTCGCCTACCACTTCGAGGTCAAGCCGCACTATCTGCTGCCGAGCCCCGTCGACGTGGCCCGCTCCCTCCAGGAGAAGTGGCTGGAGGGCACGCTGCTGGGCTATGTGTGGACCAGCCTCTCCCGGGGCGCGCTCGGTTTCCTCGCCTCGGTGGTGCTCGGCACCGCGCTCGGGCTGATCGTGGCCCGCGTCAAGGCGGTGCGGGCCGCGATCGGTCCGATCCTCAGCGGTCTGCAGTCGCTGCCGTCGGTGGCGTGGGTCCCGGCCGCGATCATCTGGTTCGGCCTGAGCGACGTCACCATCTACGCGGTGGTGCTGCTCGGCGCCGTACCGTCGATCGCCAACGGTCTGGTGGCCGGTGTCGACCAGATCTCCCCTCTCTATCTGCGGGCGGGCCGCACCATCGGCGCGACCGGTGTGGCCGGGGTGCGGCACGTGCTGCTCCCGGCCGCGCTGCCCGGCTACATCGCCGGGCTCAAGCAGGGCTGGGCGTTCTCCTGGCGCTCCCTGATGGCCGCCGAACTCATCGTCAACGCCCCCGATCTGGGCACCGGCCTCGGCCAGCTCCTGGAACAGGGCCGGGAGTTCCAGGACATGCCCTGGGTGCTCTCCGCGATCCTGCTGATCCTCATCGTCGGTATCGGTATCGAGCTGCTGGTCTTCGCGCCTCTTGAGCGGCGGGTGCTGCGCAGCCGCGGACTCCTGGTGAAGGGCTGACGCATGGATACCTCGCCCACCCTCCTCGTCGTCGCCCACGGCAGCCGCGACCCGCGGCACGCGGCGACCGTCTCCGCGCTCTGCGCGCGGGTGCGGGCCCTGCGGCCGGGGCTGTGCGTGGAGGTCGGGTACCTCGATTTCCACGCGCCCGCCGTGCCCCGAGTGCTGGAACGGCTGGCCGCGGAGGGGGTGCGGGAGGTGGTGGCGTTGCCGCTGCTGCTCACCCGCGCCTTCCACGCGAAGTCGGACATCCCAGCGGTGCTGCGGGAAGCCACCGCGCGCCTGCCGCGGCTGACCGTCCGCCGGGCCGATGTACTCGGCCCCTCCTCCCTGCTGACCGCCGCGTTGGAGCGGCGGCTGGCCGAGGCCGGGCTGCGTCCCGGCGACCGCCGCTCGACCGGGATCGTCCTGGCCGCGGCAGGCTCCAGTGACCCGGAGGCGATCGCAGTGATCGCTGAAACCGCGCGGGAGTGGCGGCACACCGCTGGTTGGTGTGCCGTGCGACCTGCGTTCGCCTCCACATCTCTGCCCCGCACGGCCGATGCCGTGCGGGCCCTGCGGGCCGAGGGTGCCGCGCGCGTCGCCGTCGCCCCGTATGTCATCGCGCCCGGCTTTCTGCCGGACCGCATCGCCCGGGGCGCCCGGGAGGCGCGGGCCGATGTGCTGGCGCCGGTGCTCGGCCCCGCCCCGGAGCTGGCCCGGCTGCTGCTGCGGCGTTACGACGCGTCGGCCACCGCCCGGGCCGGGCGGCCGGATCGGCCCGCGCTACTCGCCTGACCTGGTCGTTTCCTCCCTGCGGCGGTGGGCGCCGCCAGCGGCGTATCGGCCCGCCCCTTCTCGTAGACCGTCAGCCCCTTCGACAGGCCCAGGGGCACCAGGAGCAGTTCGACGACGAGGGCCTTCCAGGCGTAGACGAGGTTGACGGCCTTGGTGGCGTAGACGCAGGGCAGGTCGCGCAGGACGGCCACGGTCCGGAGTTTGCGGCGGCGGGCGGCGTAGAGGAGGGGTGGCGCGGTCAGGAGCAGGTCGGTCCCGGCCCACCAGCCGAGGGTGGCGGGCAGCGGCCGGTCGGCGAAGGCCGCCATCGCGAACGGGGTCGCCCACCACAGCGGGGCGGTGACGATCTCGAAGACGGCGAGCACCACCCACAGCGCGAGCAACGGTTTGTGACGGATCAGGGCGCCGAGGTGGAGCCGGACGTTCTGGCAGCAGCCCGCCATCCAGCGCCAGACCTGTTTCCGCAGGTAGGTGAGGTCTTCCGGATCGGCGGCGAGGGCCACCGCGGCGGAGACGTAGACCGCCTTGCGCCCGGCGATCTGCTGACTCCACGTGTAGCTTGAGCGATGAATGATCTCGGTTCATGGGGCGGGGAGATCCCACGGACGAGCAGCGGGCGGTGCTCTCAGGGGCCGTGGCCGTGAGGTAGGGGCGTCATGGGTTCTCAGGCGAGCCGCTTCCCCGGTCGGTCAGCAGTGCTTCGGCGGCGGCCGTCGCCACCACCTCGGCGACTGTGGACAGGGCGGGCGAGTCCAGCTTCCACTGCTGCCAGTACAGCGGGATGTCCATGGGCCGCGTCGGTGCCAGTTCCACCAGCCGGCCGGAGCGCAAGAGCGGCTGTGCCTGCGGTTCGGGCACCATGCCCCAGCCGAGGCCGAAGGCCACCGCGTCCCGGAACCCGTCGGATGTGGGCACCAGGTGGCGGATTCGCCCGGCGCCCGAACGGCCCCGGGTGAGGGACCGGACGAAGGCGTCCTGGAGTCCGTCGCGCCGGTCGAAGACCACGGTTGGGGCCTCGCCCAGGTCCCCCGACAGGGACCCCGTGAGATGGCGGGCGGCGAACTCGGGTGCGGCCACGGCCCGGTAGCGGACCAGCCCGAGCCGCCGTACCGTGCAGCCGGCCACCGGGTCGGGCGACGAGGTGACGGCCGCCATCACCTGCCCCTCGCGCAGCAGGGCGGTGGTGTGGGACTCGTCCTCCCGGTAGAGCTCGAAGCAGATCGGCGGGTCCTGCGGCACCCGGGTGAGCGCGGGCAGGAACCAGGTGGCCAGGGAGTCGGCATTGACCGCGATCGGCACCCGGACCGCGCCCTGCTCGGCCGCCAGGCCCAGTTCGGCGCGGGCGTCCCGTTCCAGCCGCGCCAGCTGGCGGGCGAACCGGACCACCACCTCGCCGGACTCGGTGGGGCGCACCGGTTTGGTGCGCATCAGCAGGACCCGGCCGGTGCGCTGCTCCAGAGCCTTGACGCGCTGGCTGACGGCGGAGGGGGTCACGTGCAGGGCGGCGGCCGCGGCGTCGAAGGTGCCCTCGTCGACCACCGCGAGCAGCGTCCGGACCTGGTCCAGGGGAAGCTCATCCATAAGCAGAGCTAAGGGTACATAAGAATCTTTAGCTGTACTCATCCATACGTCGTCCTTACGGTCGAAGCCATGACCAGCAGCCTCCTCGCCGCCGTACTCGCCGGATTCGGAACCGGACTCTCCCTCATCGTGGCCATCGGCGCCCAGAACGCGTTCGTCCTGCGCCAGGGCGCCCGCCGTCACGCCGTCCTCGCGGTGGTCGCGATCTGCGCCGTATCGGACGCGGTACTGATCGCGCTCGGCGTGGCGGGGGTGGGTGCGGTGGTCACGGCGTGGCCGGCAGCGCTGACCGCGGTGGGCCTGGCGGGCGGGGCATTCCTGCTCAGCTACGGCTTCCTCGCGGCCCGGCGCGTACTGCGCCCTGACCTGGCCGCTGCCCTGACCACAGGCGGACCGGATGCCGGCTCGGCCCGCCGGGTGGTCCTGACCTGCCTGGCCATGACGTGGCTGAACCCGCACGTATACCTGGACACCGTGCTGCTGCTGGGCTCGCTCGCCTCCGACCGCGGCGACCTGCGCTGGGCCTTCGGCGTGGGCGCGGCCCTGGCCAGCCTGAGCTGGTTCTTCGCACTGGGCTTCGGCGCCCGGTTGCTGAGCGGCTTCCTCTCCCGGCCGACGGCCTGGCGAGTGCTGGACGGGCTGGTCGCGGCGACCATGCTGGCAATGGGCGGAATGCTGGTCGCCGGCTCCTAGCTAGTGCTGTGACCGGGATGGTTCACCGTGGTCGGGAGACGGCTCATGGGACGAGCGCGGTCCGCGCGGCGACTGGTATTACTGGTGCATGCAGGAAGAGACCGCGCGGTCCGCGATCGACACATTCATCTCCGCGTTCAACGCCTCGGACGACAGCTATGTGGCTGCGCTGCTCTCCCAGGCCCTCACCTCGGACGTGGTCTTCTGGGGACCGTTGGGCCGCAGTGAGGGGATCGAGGCGGTCGAGCGGTTCGTGCTGGACATCCGGCGCCACCCCGCGGGGACCGGCACGATGGTGCGCTGTTCGGCGGTGGACATGCCGGGCGAGTGGGCCCGGTACCAGTGGGTCTTCACGACTCCGGATGGAGGCCCCCGCCTGGCGGGAACGGACGTCGTCCATCTGCGGCGGAGCCTCATTGACCAGGTCATCGTCTTCGCGGGGGAGATCGAGCCGTCCGCCTCTTGAGTCATTCTCTCTGGCGCCGTCCTTCTCCTGAAGCGGCCCCGTTCGGGGCTCCGGGTCTGCCCAGCCGAGATCATCTTCACAACGCTTCGGTCGTCCGCGCTTGGCCACGAGCGGACCGATGATGCGCTGTGGCTGTGTAAGTTCGCGGTGGGTCAGGCTGCGGTGTTGAGGGGGCGTCCGCCCCAACGGATGCCCTTCTCGCTTCGGATGCGGGCGCGTTCCTTGCGTTCGGCGGCCAGGACGTCGCGGTGGCGGGCGTTGGCGTTGCGCCAGCGTAGAGAGGCGTGCAGGGCTCGTGTCTGCACGGGGTGGTTGGGGTGGTTGGAGTTGGCGATGGTGAACTGCCTCAGCGGTCCGAAGTGGGCCTCGATGGGGTTGGCCCAAGAGGCGTAGGTCGGGGTGAAGCACAGCTCGACCTTGTGCTTTGTAGCCCAGCGGCGGATGTCGGTGCCTTTGTGGGCGGACAGGTTGTCCAGGATCACGTAGATGGGGGCGCCGCCGGACCGGGCGGCGCGGATCGACTTGAGCGCGGCCAGCGTGTTCGCGGCACCTTTCTTGCGGCGGTTGACGCCCCACAACATGTCGTCGCCGACCGAGTAGCAGCCGTGGAAGTACCGGACTCCATGGGTGCGGTGGCAGGTGGCTGGCACCCGGTCGGAGTGTTTTCGTTCGGCCCAGCCCGAGCCTGCGGTGGGCCGGATCCCGAGTGGGCCGAACTCGTCGAACGCGAAGACCCGGTCGGGGAAACGGTCCAGGACGTGCTCGATCCGGTCCAGCTTCGCCTCGCGGTCGGGGTCGGTGGATTCCTTCCAGGTCCTGGTGCGCTGGAAGGTGACTCCACGGCGGGCGAGCAGGCCGCGTAACGCCTCGCGGCCGATACGGATCACTCGGCCGTGGACTGTGCGCAGGTAGGCGACGAGTTTGCGTAGCGACCAGCGAGTGAAAGGCTGGCCGAGCTTGGTGGGGCGGGTGGTGGCCGTCTGGACGACGAAGTCCTCGTCGTCATCGCTGAGCAGGCGGGGACGGCCTCCCGCCCACCGAGGGTCCAGGCAGGCCAGGCCGATCTCGTTGAACCGGTGGATCACATCGCGCACGGTGTCCTCGTCGGCCGCCACCAGCTGGGCGATCACCGGCACCCGATTCCCGCCGGCCGAGGCCAGCAGCATCATCGCGCGCCGATAGCGCACCGAGTTGGTGCTGCCCCGGCGCAAGATCTGCTGCAGCCGCCGCCCCTCCTGGTCGGTCAGTCTGCGCACACGGACAGGCTCGGCCACCGCGCCTCCAACGGTCGGATCGGACGTCACCGCACATCCAACCGCCACGACGACCAACCCGGCGAACCTATGCGGTCACAGCACGCCGTGAGTCAGGCTGCTGCTCGGGCCCGCTCCAGCAACTCCGGCACACCTCGCACGGTCGCTTGCACAGCGAACCGCGGGAGGAGGTCCTGGACCCTCGACCGGGTCCACGACTGCCCGCAGACCTGGTCGCAGGGACTCTGCATCTGTCACCCCGACGTCCTGGACGTTCGGTACGCCCCACGAAGCGACCGCGCCCGCATCGCGGCGCGGAAAGGCATCCGCTGGGCCGAACGCCCCGATACCCGGACCTCACCGTGGCGAGGGGCCAGGGTCATGCTGCGACTACAGTGGGCGGGGCCCCTGCCCCGAGCGGGCAAGCCAGCGGCCGACGTGGCGTGCCACCTCAATCGGGCGGCCGAAGCAGGCCGTCAGCCGCTCGCTCGTGAGCACGTCGATGACCGATCCCGTCGCCTGCACCCGGCCCTCCTCCCGCAGCAGCAGCGCATGCCCGATCCCCGGGGCGGGCTCCTCCAGGTGGTGGGTGACCGTGACTGTCGCCAGGTGAGGCCGACCGGTGGCCAGCCGGTGCATGGCGTCGATCAGGTCCTCGCGCGAGGGGAGGTCGAGAGCGTTGAACGGCTCGTCGAGCAGGAGCAGCGACGGATCCGGCATCAAGGCGCGAGCGATGAGGACCCGGGCCCGCTGGCCTCCCGAGCACACGCGGTACGGCCGGTCCGCGAGCTCCTTGCAGTCGAGTTCGGCCAGCAGTTCGTGCGCCCGCTCGCGGGCCTGTGCGTCGTACTCGCCCCACAGCGGCTGGACGGTCCCGGTCGCGCCGGTGAGGACGATGGTGTGGGCGGTGGCGTCCTGCGGCACCTTCTGGGCGCTGGACACCAGGCCGATGTGCGCACGCAGTTCGCGCATGTCCACACGGCCGTGGCCGTGGCCGAGGACGTCCACTGTTCCGGACGTGGGGTGCGTGGTCGCGCCGATCAGGCGCAGTACGGTTGTTTTCCCGGCACCGTTGGCACCCAGGAGGGCCCAGTGCTCTCCGGAGCGCACGGCCCAGTCGATACCGTCCAGGATCACCTGCCCCGTGGTGGAGCGTCGGACGCTCGCCCCCGCGAGGGCCGCAACGATCTGCCCGGCGGTGCTCGCCCCGGCTCCTCCCTCCCCTGCTGGGCCACCCCTTCCGGGTCGTGGCGTCACGGCAGATCCTTCCTCCGGGGGGGGTGCGCTGGTCGCCTGCGGGCTCTGGCGATCCGGGGAGGTCCGGCACGCTCACCGGTGGTGCCCCATGGGTGGCCTCGGTGTCCTGGGGCGGGGCTTGCGGCGGCGGAAATTTTCCTCACTCGGACCGCATCATGGACCATTGGCCCTTATCATGGCCCACGGGCTTTCTGAGATTACAAGCCCGCAAATGCGATGGTCAAGGAGTGGGTCGTGTCGATGCAGAGCGTGAAGAACGCCCTTAGGGTCCTCGAGGCGGTGGCCGAGCACCAGCCGGCTGGACTGAGTGACCTCACGCAGCGGCTGGGGCTGCCCAAGACCACCGTCCAGCGGTGTCTGACCACGTTGCACGAGGCAGAGTGGATCAAGCCTGCCGGTCAGGAGCAGAGGCGCTGGGCCATCACGGGCCGGGCGTTCTCCGTCGGCAGCCAGGCCGCCAACGACCAGGACCTGCGGTCGGTGGCGCTGCCTCTCCTCGGCGAACTGCAGGTAGCGACGAGCGAGACCGTGCACCTCATGGTGCCCGACGGCAACACGGTCGTGCTGGTCGAACGACTCGACAGCTCCCACCAGCTGCGTACGTTCTACTCACTCGGCACCCGCATGCCACTGCACACATGCTCCAACGGAAAGGCGGTACTTGCCGCGCTCCCGGCCGAGGACGTCGCAGAGTACCTCGCCTCGAATCTGGTCAAGGTCACCGATCAGACGGTCACCGACCCCGACCTCCTGTCCGCCCAGCTGGGGATGATCCGGAAGATCGGCTACGCGGTGAACGAGGAGGAGCAGCAAGAAGGCATCGTCTCGATCGGCGCTGCGATCTGCCCGCCCGGCTCGGGTCCGGTCGCTTCGCTCTCGGTCTCCGCACCCAACATCCGCATGCCCCGCAAGCGCTACGCCGAGGTCGGGAACCTGGTGTGCGAGACCGCCCGGCGCATAGCCCGCCAACTCCCCTCCTCCAATGGCGTCCACTGACGCGGACCCAGTCGCGCGGCGACCGGCCCCGGAGACACGACGGCTGCCAACAGGGTCCGGTAGACATGGTCCAGAAGCCGCGCGCGAAGGGGTACCACCCAGTAACGGCCCGTCCCTTCCCCCTGGGAGGGACAGGCCATTGCTGCGCTCAGGGAGGGGTCAGCATCACTTGGCCGACCCGATCTGCGGCGAGTGGAGCCGGTGATCGTCCAGCCGGTGTTGCGGTTGAGCGGATGGGAGTGGCCGTGGCGCTGGAATCCGGTGGAGAAGCAGACCTCGCAGTAGCGTGTGCCGTTCGGAAGATCGCCATTGCCGTATGTGTCGAGTGTGGGGCTCGACCCCGTTCGCAACTACCAGCCTTGGTTCCCACTCGTCGCATGCTCGCAACAACCTGAGCTGGACTGAACGTCATGGCGAGCGTTGAGCCGGGTGAGCCCGCACAGGGTCCCCACGGTGGCGTCCTTGGTGGGGTTGGCTTCGTTCACCTTCACCAGCAGCGAGTGTCCAGTTGTATGGGCGGCCCAGGGCCTCACCGCTCGTGGCCGAGGGCCCGCGCGAGGTCCCGGACCAGGTCGTACGCGGCGTCCGGGATGACCGTGCCGGGCGGGAAGACCGCCGCGGCGCCCATGTCCCGCAGCGTCTGCACGTCCTGCGGGGGGATCACCCCGCCCACCACGACGGTGATGTCCTCCCGGCCCTCGGCCGCCAGCGCCTCGCGCAGTGCGGGCACCAGCGTCAGATGACCGGCTGCCAGCGACGAGACGCCGACGATGTGCACATCGGCCTCCACCGCCTGCCGCGCCACCTCGGCCGGGGTCTGGAACAGCGGGCCGACGTCGACGTCGAAACCCAGGTCGGCGAAGGCCGTGGCGATCACCTTCTGGCCGCGGTCGTGGCCGTCCTGGCCCATCTTGGCCACCAGGATGCGCGGCCGGCGGCCCTCGGCGCGCTCGAACTCGGCCACCAGATCCCGGGTGCGGCCGACACCGGAGGAGGGGCCCGCTTCATCTCGGTACACACCGGAGATCGTACGGATCTGCCCGGAGTGACGGCCGTAGACCTCCTCCAGATCTGCGAGCACGGCCTCGTTCGTGTGCTCCGGCTCCGGCCTGGCATGGCGCTGGCGCACGTCCCAGCCGTCGGCCCCGCTGCCCTCGGGCCTCCCGCCGCGGACATAGGGCGCGAAGCCCGGATATCCGGTGTCCAGGGCGGTGTCCCGCGGCCTGTACAGAGGGCGGACTATGAGCCCGTCCTCAAGCGTGATGGACAGCGCTTCCTCAGCCGCTGCACCCGAAACGTCCTTGCCCGACTTGCGCAGTACGCCTTCCACCATGCGCAGCCAATGCTCATGGCTCACACCCGGGGGCAGTCCGGACTCTCCCGATCGCAGAGACGGTGTCATGTCATGTGTCTTTCGTTCGTCCTGCCGGCAACCGCGGCTCGACAGGGGATCCGGGGTTCTGGATGGCGCCTTGCGCGCGCCGGCGGAGCAGCGCTCCGTCCGCCTGCGCCGCAGTGCCGACGTCAGCCCTCTTGCTCCCGCAGCCATGCGCGAACGGTGCTGTTGTGCTCTCCCAGCCGTGGTGGTGCGGCGTGTCGGAGGCGGCCGCCGTCGTCGAAGCGGACGGCGGGCCCGGGGAGTTCGATGGTGCCGAGCGACGCGTGGTCCACCTCGATCACGAGTCCCTGCGACCGGGTCTGCGGGCAGTCGTAGACCTGGTCGAGGGTCCGGACCTCCCCGGCGGGGATCCCCGCGGAGTCCAGCCGGGCCAGCCAGTGCGCGGCCGGCCGCTGCAGCAACGTCTTCTCTATGTCCCCGACGAGGTCGTCGCGGTGGGCCACACGCTCGGCGTTGCTGGCATACCGAGGGTCTGCTGTGTCCAGCCCGACGATTTCGGCGAACGTGGCCCACTGAGCCTCGTTCGCGACCGCCACCTGGATCGCTCCGCCTTCGCAGCGGAACAGTCCGTAGGGGGCTATGGCCACGTGGTGGTTGCCGGTCGGCCGGCCCACCTCGCCGGCCACCGTGTACCGGGTGCCCTGGAAGGCGTGCACCCCCACGATCGAGGCGAGCAGGGAGGTGCGCACGACCTTGCCGCGCCCGGTGCGCTCACGCTCGTACAGGGCCGAGAGCACGCCGTACGCGCCGTTCATCCCGGCCAGCACGTCGGCGATCGGCACCCCGAGTCGGGTCGGGCTGTCCGCGTCGGGGCCGGTCAGGCTCATCAGCCCGGCCTCGCCCTGAGCGATCTGGTCGTAGCCGGGCCGTCCGCCCTGGGGGCCGTCGTGGCCGAAGCCGCTGATCGAGAGGATCACCAGTCGGGGGTTGATCTCATGGAGCCGTTCGATGGTGAAGCCGAGTCGCTCCATGACCCCGGGCCTGAAGTTCTCGACGAGGACGTCGCCGTGCCGTACCAGCTGGGTCAGCAGGTCCATGCCGTCCGGCGACTTCAGATTGACGGTGACAGATTCCTTATTGCGGTTGCAGGACAGGAAGTACGTCGACTCCGGCGAGACTTCCGGGCCCACGAACGGCGGGCCCCATCCCCGGGACTCGTCGCCCCGTCCCGGCGCCTCGACCTTGATGACCCGTGCGCCCATGTCGCCGAGCATCATCGTCGCCTGGGGCCCGGCCAGGGCGCGTGAGAGATCGACGACGACGATGTTCTCCAGCGGGCCTGCGGTGCTCTGTGCCATGCGTCAGCGCCCCAAGTCGACGGAGACGGGGGTGCGCTGCGGGTACCTGTCCAGCCTCCCCTGGAACGGGAAACCCCCGCCGATCACGATGCCCGGGAGGATTTGCGTGGCGGTGGGAGCAGCCGACGGAGCGACAGGGGACGCGGTGGCCTGGCCGACCGCGAAGGTGCCGCGGACCGGTCGCTCGCCCAGGGCGCTCGACACCGGTTCGGCGCCATCCGGAGGTGAGCAGGTGCGATCGGACATGCTGAATTCTCCTTGTGTCGTGCAGAGGTTGAGCCTCGGTGACGCGGTGAATGAGCGTGGGGAAGGTGATCAGCCCGGCCGGTGAATCAGCCCGGGTCCGGGGAGACGAAGGCGAGCACTACGAGGAGCGGTACGACGGCCACGATCAAGCCGTCGTATGCCTGCGGCCGGCGGGCGAAACACATCCCGGCCGACACCTGGTGATTCCGGTCAACGGTGCTTTCGTCATCGACACCTCGGAGCGGTCCACTCTGCGGTCCACTGATCCGTAGAGTGGTCCGGAGGTTATAGGCGCGCAGCGCAGCAGGTCAAGGGGGTGCGTTGTGGCGCGACGGGAGAGCGCGAAGAGCGCCTCTGCAGCCTTGAGGCCGCGGCAGAGCGCCACTCGGCCAAGGCGTCAAGCAGTCAAAGACGCGGACCCTCGAGCGGCAGCCCCCTCCCTGACCGGGCGAACCGCAGGTGGCGACAGGCGGGAACCGCGCACCCCATGACGCTCAACGACGACACAGTGACGCCATCGAGGGCGGCCTAGCACAATTCCGAGGCAACCGTTGACGCGAACGGGGCCGCCTCGCTAGGGTCCGCGGACCACAATGAAGTCAAGCGGTCCGCAATGCGGTCCAGGATCGAGTGGCCCTTGTGGCGCCTCCCACCATCGCCCCACCGGCAGTCGCCCCGCATGCGGCAAGGGCTCACCGACTCTCTCCCCCCGCTGCCTACCTGCGACGGAACGCAAGCACCGCCCCCTCCCCCGTCGCCACCTCCCGAGCCGAATCGAGGCCCCATGGCGATCAAAAAGCAAACGGCACCAGCGGCCAGACCTGCACGCATCCGCCTCACCGGCCCCCAGCGTCACGCCTTCTGGGGCTCCTTCGGCGGCTGGGCCATGGACGGCTTCAGCTGGACCATCCCCGGGCTTGTCCTGGCCCCCACGCTGACCGCCCTGCTGCCCGCCGCCGGCATCACCCCGACCCCGGAGAACATCGGCTGGTACGGGCAGATCAGCGCCGCGATCTTCCTTCTCGGCTGGGGCTGCGCCTTCATCTGGGGCCCCATCGCCGACCGGTTCGGCCGCAAGCCCGCCATGATGGCCTCCATCCTCATGTACGGCGTCTTCACCGCCCTGGCCGGCTTCGCCACCAACATATGGGAATGGAACATCTGCCGCTTCCTGGCTGCCATCGGCGTCGGCGGCGAATGGGCCATGGCCGGCACTCTGCTGGCCGAAGCCATGCCGGAGCGCGTCAGGGCACGGCTCGGCGGCGCGATGCACTCGGCCGGATACTTCGGCGTGCTCACGATCTCGGCCGTGTACCTCCTCTTCGGTCCGGCGCTTGGCTGGCGGGGCATGTTCTTCATCGGCGGCATCCCCGCCCTGGCCGTCTTCCTCATGCGCCGCACCACCCCCGAACCCGAGCGCTGGCAGGCGGACACGTCGAGCCGGAAGGCCCGCTCCTTCTGGCAGCCCGTCACCGAGGTGCTCTCACCGCCCTACCGCGCACGCACCATCGGCAATCTGCTGCTGCTCATGGTGTGCGTCATCGGTCTGTGGGCCGGCGCCACCTACGTGCCCACCGCCATGACCACGCTGGCGACCGAAGCCGGCTACAGCCACGACACCACGGTGCATCTGGCCAGCCTCTCGTCGATGACCGTCGCCGTGTGCACCATCGTGGGCTGCTTCGCCGTACCCCGGCTCGCCGACCGCATCGGACGGCGCGGCGCGCTCGCCTCCCTCTACGGCCTCATGATCGTCGGCACTGTTGGTGCTTACGGCATCGCCTACCCGATGCACTCCATAGGCCTGACCTTCACCTTCCTGCCGGTACTCGGTCTCGGCGGCGCCAGCTTCGCCGTCTTCACCATCTGGCTCCCCGAGCAGTACCCCACCCGGATGCGCGCCACCGCTTTCGCCCTCGCCACCACCCTCTCCCGCTGGTTCGCCGCCGCCGGCACCTTCCTCATCGGCTACGGCATCCACGCCACCGGTTCCCTCACCATCCCGCTCACCCTCACCGCCGTGGTCTTCGTCATCGGCATCGGCCTGGTACGCCTCGCCCCCGAGACCCGCGGCAATACGCTCCCCACCTGAGCCCAATGGCGTCGGGCGGCCTCGAGTAACCACCTCGCCGGGGAGCGTACGAGGGCGGGAGGCTGCGGCCTCCCGCCCTTCGCGTGGGTGCGCGCCCCGGCTCAGCCGACCGCCGGCGCCGCATGCCCGCGCCTCGCGGGCGGGCGCCGCGCTCCCAGATGGTGCGGGTGTGGCGGGTGCGTACCGTGCCGGCGGCGACGGTGACGGCCGGGTCGTCGAAGACCGGCAGTACCGTCTCGATGTAGTCGGGCGCGAGGACGGTGTCCGCGTCGACGGCGAGGACGAGGTCGGTGGTGCAGTGCGGCAGCGCGTGGTTCTGCGCCCGGGCCTTGCTGCCGAGGTTCCGCGGCGGGCGCAGCACGGTGGCGCCGTGTGCGGCGGCCACCTCGCCCGTGCGGTCGGTGGAGGCGTCGTCGACGACGAGGACGCGGTCAGGTGGCGCCGTCTGCCGTGCCAGCGACTCCAGTGTGGCGGGCAGCCCCTCCTCCTCGTTGTGTGCGGGAACGATGACGGTGATGGTGTGCATGCCGAACTCCCCTCTGCGGTGCGAAGTGCGCCGGCCACGAGCGTGAGCAGCCCGATCAGGCCGTAGACGAGTGTGCTGATGCCGATGAACGGCAGTCCTCCGTGCATGTCACCGACGGTAGCGAGGGAACGCATCCCACGGTTTCGGAGGCGCCCTCCTGTGGATAACTCACCGGTTCGGCACGGCACTTCGACGCAACGACGCCGGCCGCCGCGCCCCGTGGGGGCGGGCGCGACGGCCGGCGCGTGGTGCTGAGGGGGGAAGTCGGTTACTCGACGACCTTCAGCAGCTTGTTGGGCGTGCCCTCGCTCGGGTTCGAGATCTTGTCCGGCGTGGCGCCGTCCGTGAGGGCCTTGGCGACCTCGTCCGGCTTGGCGTCCGGGTGGGCGCCGAGGTAGACCGCGGCCGCGCCCACGACGTGGGGGGTGGCCATGGAGGTGCCGGAGATGGTGTTGGTGGCGTTGTCGTCGGTGTTCCAGTCCGAGGTGATGTCGGAGCCGGGGGCGTAGAGGTCGACGATGCTGCCGTAGTTGGAGAAGTCCGACTGCTCGTCCTTGTTGGTGCTGGAGGCGACCGTGATGGCCTCCTTCACCCGCGCCGGGGAGCCCTGCGAGGCGTCGGCCGACTCGTTGCCCGCCGCGACGGCGAAGGTCACGCCGGAGGCGATGGCCTTCTTGACGGCCGCGTCAAGCGCCTCGTCCGCGCCGCCGCCGAGCGACATGTTGGCGACCGACGGACCCTTGTGGTTCTTGGTCACCCAGTCGATACCGGCGACGACCTGCTCGGTGGTGCCGGAGCCCTGGTCGTCCAGCACGCGGACGGCGACGATCTTGGCCTTCTTGGCGACACCGTGGTCGGTACCGGCGATGGTGCCCGCGACGTGCGTGCCGTGGCCGTTGCCGTCGTTGGCGTCGTTGTCGTTGTCGACGGCGTCGAAGCCGTAGGACGCACGTTCCCCGAAGTCCTTGTGCGAGATGCGCACGCCGGTGTCGATGACGTAGGCGGTGGCGCCCTCACCCGAGGAGTCGGGGTAGGTGTACTTCTTGTCGCCCTGGGTGTCCGTCTGGTCGATGCGGTCCAAGCCCCACGACGGCGGGTTGTCCTGGGTGGCGTCTATGTGGAACTTCTTGTTCTGCACGACCTTGTCGACGGCCGGGTCGGCGGCGAGGCGCTTGGCGTCGTCGGCGCTCAGACCGGTGGCCGAGAACCCGTTGAGGGCGGCGCTGTAGTTCCGCTTGACCTTGCCGCCGTACTTCGAGGCGAGGTCGTTGTGGGCGGTGGCGGGCACCGAGGCGCTGCTGACCGACTTCTTCAGCATGACGATGTAGCTGCCATTGACGGCGCTCTTCGCCTCGGCACCGTAAATCTTGCCTTCGGCGGGGGTGGCACCAGCGGTGACCGCGGTGACTGCGGCGATACCAGTGGCGGCTACGGCGGCGGCGATGGCCGTGACGAGCCGCTTCTTGCTGGAACGCTTGTGAGCCATAGCGAGGGTTCTCCTCGTTCGTGATGTGGGGGGAAAGCGTTGCGCAATAGCCCGGTTCGGCAGGAAGCCCTGCACTGGGCTGGATCGAAACCCTGTCGGATTGACGGGTTCAGTTCAAGGCCAGCCACCCCTTGTGAGATAAACAACAACCCTGCATAAAGACAAAATCGGCCACAAGTAGATCAAAAGAAGCGGTTAGTTGAATATTTGAGCCTCAATGCCGTTTACATTTCGGCAATCTGCGGTTAAGGACGGTGGATTGACCGCTACCGAGGGCCCGTTGGCGTATAAGGCTCGCGCGTTCAGGAGCTGACGGGACGGAAGACGGGGTGGGCGTCAGGCGCCGTCGCGTCAGCCCGAGGTTCATCGGCCTCGGTTCGTCGACGAAGTGCGGGCGGATCGTCTCCCGGAGCGCGCCGGCCAGTACGGGTGGCCGGGGCGCCCCTCGCGCGTGAGCCCGGGCCCGTCGGCGGGCCGCCGCCTCCGCCCCAGGTCCGCCCGCCTCCGCGCCGTGCCCACGCGCCGCCATCCCCGGGTCCACCCGCCCACCCCGGTACAGGCACCTGCGAAACTGGACACGTCACGCCCGGCAGGAGGAATCACCATGAACGAACCGCGCCCCGGCGCCTTCACCGAGACACGCGCCCGCGCCGCGCTGGCAGCCGCCGGGCGGCCCGACGCCGCTGCCGACGCCCGGCTGCTCTCACTCGGCGAGAACGCCGTCTTCGCGCTCGGCGAGCACGGACCGGTCATCCGGGTCGGCCGCAGCGCCGAACTCCTCGAACGCGCCGAACGGGAGCTGGCCGTGGCCCGCTGGCTGGCGGACGCAGGCATCCCCGCCGTACGCGCCGCCGAGCCGGAGGCACAGCTCGCCGACGGTCATCCCGTGACGTACTGGGAGCGGCTGCCGGACACCGTCCGCCCCGCCGGACCCGGCGACCTCGCCGCGCTGCTGCGGCTGGTGCACGCCCTGCCGGAGCCGCCCTTCACCCTGCCGCGACGCGACCTGCTGGGCGGCGTCGAGCGGTGGCTACGGCTGGCCGGGGACGCCGTCTCCCCGCAGGACGCGGAGTATCTGCGCGGCCGCCGGGACGCCTTCGCCCTCGCCGCGACGGCGCTGGAGCCGCATCTGCCGCGCGGCCCCATCCACGGGGACGCGCTGCTCCGCAACGTCCATGTCGGGCCCGACGGTCCGGTCCTGGTCGACCTGGAGACCTTCTCCTCCGATCTGCGCGAGCACGACCTCGTGGTGCTGGCCCTCAGCCGCGACCGCTACGGACTGCCCGCCGAGGCGTACGACACCTTCGTCTCCGTCTACGGCTGGGACGTACGGGACTGGGAGGGGTGTGCGGTGCTGCGCGGCTCCCGGGAGACCGCGAGCTGCGCCTGGGTCTCCCAGCACGCACCGGGCAACCCGGCGGCCCGTACGGAGTTCGCCCGGCGCATCGCCTCGCTGCGCGAGAAGGACACGACCGTGCGGTGGTATCCGTTCTGACGGCGTGCCGGGACGGCGGGTGGGTCAGTCGTGCGACGCCTGGTGCGGGATGAGCGGCCAGGCACCCTCGACGTACGCCTCCGGCTTACCCGAACGCCGCAGATACGCCTGGAAGTCGGCGGCCTGCTCCGCGGCCGCGCCCTCCTGGAGCGCGTGCAGCGCCTCCGGGGACGGCAGGGCGACGGCCGGATACCGCTCGCCTATCCGCCGGGCGACACCGGCCGCCGCGACGGCGTCGGCGCCCGCCTCATGGGCGCCGTCGAGCGGGACGCCGTAGTGGCCGCAGAGGGCCTGGAGGGCGCGCTTGCCCTTGCGGTACCGGTCGACGTGGCGGTCCAGCACCAGTGGGTCGATGACCGGGGAAGGGGCGCGGCCCAGGCGCTCGGTCAGGGACCGCACACCGTGGCGGCGGCACTCCCTGTCGAGGAGGGAGAGGTCGTACCGGGCGTTCATCACCACCAGAGGTATCCCGGCGCGCAGGGCCTCGGCCAGGGCCTCGGTGATCTCCTCCACAGCGGTCTTCGCCGGGGCGCCGTGCTCACGGACGTAGGCGGTGGACATGCCGTGGATCGCGGCGGCTTCCTCGGGCACCGGGACGCCCGGGTCGATCAGCCACGTCTGCCGGACCGCGGTCGTGCCGTCGCCGTCCAGGCGGATCAGCGCGGCGGTCACGACGCGGTCCCGCTCGATGTCGGTGCCCGTGGTCTCCAGGTCGAAACCGGCCAACAGGTCCTGATGCCAGCTCATGGCGGGGCCTCCTTCGGTGGTGCGTCCCCCGTTGCTCCGCCACTCTCGCACGCGCCACTGACAACGCGACCGGCAGCCGCGAACAGATAGGACAAAGCGGACGGCGGGGCGGCGGAAGCCGTGGTGGTCCGCACGCGGCGGACCGGGCGGACCAGGCGCGACGGGCCACGCCCGGGCAGGCTCCACCCGACGTCAGGACACCGGCCGGGAGTCCGCCCACTCGCTCTCGAACTCCTCGCGGTACGTCTCGAAGAGCCCGGCCTCGCCCTCCCGGCCGCCGCCGCTCTGGCGGACCACGTCCCGTCCGTCGCCGCGCAGCACCAGCACCGGCGACTCCATGCCGCGGCTGCGGCGCAGATAGCTCTGGACGACGGCCAGCCCGTCGGGCCCGTCGCCGTCGACGAGGTACGCGGTGAACCGCGGGGTCTCGTCGAAGACCTGGATCTCGAACGCCCCCGGGTCGCGCAGCCGTGCCCGCACCCGCCGCATGTGCAGGATGTTCATCTCGATGGACCGGCTCATCTCGCCCTTCTTGAGCCCGATCTCGCGCTCGCGGCGGCGGACCGCGCTGCTCGCGGGGTTGAGGAAGAGCAGCCGGATCCGGCAGCCCGCCTCGGCGAGGTGGACCAGGCGGCGGCCGGAGTAGTTCTGTACGAGGAGGTTGAGCCCGATGCCCACCGCATCGAGGCGGCGGGCGCCGCCGAACAGGTCCTCGGCGGGCAGTTGCCGCTGGAGCCGCACCCGGTCGGCGTGGACCCCGACGACATCGGCGTAGCGGTCGCCCACCAGGTCCTCGACCGCGTCGATGGGCAGCCGCCCGGAGGTGCGGGTGCCGCTGCCGGACCCCAGGAGGTCCAGCAGCCGGGCGGAGGCGCGCTCCGCCTGGGCGAGGACGGTCTCCGACAGGGCGCGGTTGCGGGAGACGATGTTGCGGGCGACCTCCAGCTCGTCGAGGCCCAGCTCGACGTCCCGGCGGTCATCGAAGTACGGCTCGAAGCAGGGCCAGTGCTGGACCATCAGCTCCCGCAGCTGCGGGAGGGTCAGAAAGCTGACGATGTTGTCGTCGGCGGGGTCGAGGAGGTAACCCTTGCGGCGACTGACCTCCCGGACGGCCACCGCGCGCTGGACCCATTCCTGTCCGGCCGGTCCGGCGGCGGCAATCACCCATTCGTCGCCGTGCACCGGCTCGTAGATGGGGCGCAGCACCGCGGAGACCACGGTGCGGAGCCGCTGCTCGACGAGATTCAGCCAGATGTAGGCACGACCGGCCCGGCGGGCGCGGGTGCGCACCTCGCTCCAGGCGTCGGCGCCCCAGTCGAGTTCCGCGCCGATCTCCAGTGGCCGCGCCAGGGACACCGCGCCGGGCGGCGCGTCGACGGAGCCGCCCTCATGGCCCTCGTGACCCTCGTCACCAGGGGGCAACTCCAGCCCGCCGCTCACCTGCCACCGCCTTCCGAACCTCCGTGTCAACGATCAAGGCAGACTACTGCGGAGCGGGGAGCGGTGCAGCAGGATGAGTCGACCGGCCCGTCAACTCCGCATGTCAGACGTGGCCGTTGCGCCCCGAAATGCGGCGCGGACGTGAGCGGTTTCATAGCCGCGTCGCCCCCGGGCGGCCCTTGTGCGGCCCCGGGGCGCGGGCCCGGCGCCGCGCGGGAGCCGCCCGCCCGGACACCGCGACGGCGCCCGCCCGCCGCAGGTCCGCGCCCTCGGCACCGCATCCGGAACGACCGGTGCAGGGGCGCGTGACGGCGCGCGGTCCCGCCGGGGCGCGCGGGGGTCGAACGCCGGGACGCCGGGCGATTGGCCGGGCCACTACTGGTGGACTCCGCCTGGATGAGCTAGCCGCTACCGCATCTGACGTACGGGAGATGGTCACCGGCCGCGGGCGCCGACGACACGGCGGTAAGGTCCCACTAGGCTCGAAATTGCCCGCTTTTCGGGGAATATCAAGGGATATACCAGGCGTGCGGGATGGGTCGAGGGAAGGATCCGAGGCGGTCCGCGGACGCGTGCCGTGGAGTCACCGCAGCCCCCGACGAGAAGGTGGAAGCCGACGCATGCAGGTCTGGCCGGGACAGACGTATCCACTGGGTGCCACCTACGACGGCGCCGGAACCAACTTCGCGGTCTTCTCCGAAGCCGCCCGGCGCATCGAACTGTGCCTGCTGCACGACGACGGCTCACAGACCGCCGTCGAACTGCGCGAGACCGACGCGTTCGTCCGGCACGCCTACCTCCCCGGGGTGATGCCGGGCCAGCGCTACGGCTTCCGGGTGCACGGCCCCCACGACCCGGCGCGCGGCCACCGCTGCAACCCCGCGAAGCTGCTCCTGGACCCCTACGCGCGCGCCCTGAGCGGTCGCATCGACTGGAACGAGGCCGTCTTCGGCTACCACTTCGGCCGCCCCGAGTCCCGCAACGACCTGGACTCGGCGCCGCACACCATGGCGTCGGTCGTGGTCAACCCGTACTTCGACTGGGGCGACGACCGGCCGCCGCGCACCGCGTACCACGAGACGGTGCTCTACGAGGCGCACGTCAAGGGCCTCACCATGCGCCACCCGGACCTCCCCGAGGAGCTGCGCGGCACCTACGCGGCGCTGGCGCACCCGGCGGTCATCGAGCATCTGACACGGCTGGGGGTGACCGCGCTGGAGCTGATGCCGGTGCACCAGTTCGTCCAGGACCACCGGCTGGTGGACGCCGGGCTCACCAACTACTGGGGCTACAACACCATCGGGTTCTTCGCCCCGCACAACGCCTACGCGTCCTGGGGCGACCGGGGGCAGCAGGTGCTGGAGTTCAAGTCGGCGGTGCGGGCGCTGCACCGCGCGGGCATCGAGGTGATCCTCGACGTCGTCTACAACCACACCGCCGAGGGCAACCACCTGGGTCCCACGCTCTCCTTCCGGGGGCTCGACAACGCCTCGTACTACCGGCTCGCGGAGGACCGGCGGCACTACACGGACACCACCGGCACCGGGAACTCCCTGCTGATGCGCAGTCCGCACGTCCTGCAGCTGGTGATGGACTCGCTGCGCTACTGGGTGCAGGAGATGCACGTCGACGGCTTCCGGTTCGATCTGGCGGCGACGCTGGCGCGGCAGTTCCACGAGGTGGACCGGTTGTCGTCCTTCTTCGACCTGGTGCACCAGGACCCGGTGGTCAGCCAGGTCAAGCTGATCGCGGAGCCCTGGGACCTCGGCGAGGGCGGCTACCAGGTGGGCAACTTCCCGCCCCTGTGGACGGAGTGGAACGGCAAGTACCGCGACACGGTGCGCGACCTGTGGCGGGGCGAGCCGCGCACACTGGCGGAGTTCGCCTCCCGGCTGACCGGCTCCTCGGACCTCTACCAGGGCGACGGGCGCCGCCCGATCGCCTCGGTGAACTTCGTGACCTGCCACGACGGCTTCACGCTGCACGATCTGGTGGCGTACGACGAGAAGCACAACGAGGCCAACGGCGAGGAGAACCGCGACGGGGAGCGCTTCAACCGGTCGTGGAACTGCGGCACCGAGGGCCCGACGGACGACCCCGGCATCCGGGCACTGCGGGCGCGCCAGATGCGGAACGTCGTCGCCACCCTGATGCTGTCCCAGGGCGTGCCGATGCTCTCCCACGGCGACGAGTTCGGCCGCAGCCAGCGCGGCAACAACAACGCGTACTGCCAGGACAACGAGGTCTCCTGGGTGCGCTGGCCGGCGCCGGAGGACACCGGGGAGCGGGAGCTGCTGGCGTTCGTCCGGCGACTGGTGCGGCTGCGGCGCGAACATCCGGTGTTCCGTCGGCGACGGTTCCTCCAGGGGCGGCCGGTGCCAGGAGCCGAGGACGCGCTGTCGGACGTCGCGTGGTTCACCACCGACGGGACGGAGATGGGGCCGGACGACTGGGAATCGGCTCAGGCAAGGTCCCTGATGGTTTTCCTCAACGGCCGGGCGATCTCGGAACCGGGCCCCCAGGGCGAGCCGATCGCGGACGACTCGTTCCTGCTGTTGTTCCACGCGCACCCCGAGGAGCAGGAGTTCACCGTTCCGCCGCGCCACGGGCGGCGGTGGCAGGTCGTGGTCGACACCGCGCGACCCCGCGCGACGGACGGCGCGGACGGCGACGGGGCCGTGGTGAAGGCCGGTGACCGCCTGACACTGACGGGGCGGAGCCTGGTGGTGTTGCAGCGGCCCACGGAGTCCTGGGGGCCGGTGGGGCCTGCGTAGCCGGACTGTCCCGCCCGGGGCCGGTGCGCGCCGCCCCGGGCAGTCCGTCGCCCCGGGTGGCCCGTCGCCCCAGGCAGCCCGGTGGCGCGGGGCCGTCGCGTGTGCGGCCGGGGGGCGCGCCGCCCTGGGGTGCCCCCGCGGAGCGTCGCCCCGTGCAGCCCGGTGGCGCGCCGCCCCATGCGGCCCCCGGGCCCTCGCTCCGCTCGGCCGGTCGGGGGCGGGTGCCACCCGTTCGGCGCGTCCGGAGAGGGGATCGCGCGCGGGGGCGCGCGGGCGGGCCGGTGCGCCGGGTACGGCTGCTCCCATGACGCAGCCGCCCGCTCCCCCGCCGACCGCCACCTACCGGCTCCAGCTCCAGCCGGACTTCCCGTTCGCCGCCGCCGGGCGGGCCGTACCGTACCTGGCCCGGCTGGGCGTCTCGCACCTCCATCTGTCGCCGGTGCTGGAGGCGGTCCCCGGCTCGGCGCACGGCTACGACGTGGTGGACCACACAGCCGTACGCGCCGAACTCGGCGGTGAGGACGGGCTGCGGACCCTGGCCGCCACCGCCCGGGCGCACGGCCTCGGCCTGATCGCCGACATCGTCCCGAACCACATGGCCGTCCCCGCCCCGATGTCCCTCAACGGACCGCTGTGGCGGGTGCTGCGGGACGGGCCCGGCTCCCCCTGGGCGCGCTGGTTCGACATCGACTGGGACGCCGGGCACGGCGGACGGCTGCTGCTGCCGGTGCTCGCCGGGCGGCTCGGCGACGAACTGCCGCGCCTGCGCGTCACGGACGGCACACTGCGCTACGGGCGGCACACCTTCCCGCTGCGCCCGGGGACGGAAGACCTGCCGCTGCCGCGCCTCCTGGACGCCCAGTGGTACCGCCTCGCCTGGTGGCGGCTGGCCCGCACCGAGCTGAACTACCGCCGTTTCTTCACCGTTTCCGAGCTGATCGGGGTGCGGGTCGAGGACCCGGAGGTGTTCGAGGCGACACACGGCACGGTGCTGCGGCTGGTGCGGGAGGGCGTCCTCGACGGCCTGCGGGTCGACCATCCGGACGGGCTCGCCGATCCGGCCGCCTATCTGGAGCGGCTGCACACCGCCACGGGCGGCTGCCGCACGGTCGTGGAGAAGATCCTCACCGGCGGGGAGCGGCTGCCCCGCGACTGGACCTGCGCCGGGACCACGGGCTACGACGCACTGCGCCACCTCGACGCCCTCTTCGTCTGCCCCGAGGGGGCGCGCAAACTGCGCGTGCACTACCGCGACCACGCCGCCCCGCCCCCGGACCAGGGCGGCGACTGGGCGGCGACGGTGCGCCGGGCCGCGTACGAGGTGCTGACCCACGGGCTGGCGGCGGAGGTGGAGCGGCTGGTGCGGGCGGCCGGGCGGATCGCCGCGGCGGACGGCGGCGACCACGCGCCCTGGGCGCTGCGCCGGGCGATCCGGGAACTGCTGGTGCGGCTGCCGGTGTACCGCCCGTACCCGGCGCGGGCGTCCGGTGCCGCCCGGGACGCCGCCCTGCTGGACGCGGCGGCCCGGGGCGCCCGCGACGCGTTCCCCGTCGCGGCGGAGGCCCGGTCGGTGGAGCTGATCCGGACGCTGGCCCTGGGCGGGACGGAACGGGAGGGGGCGGCCCGGGAGTTGGCCGGTACCGGGGGCGCGTCCGGGGAGGCCGAGGGGGCGTGCGCCGAGGTCCGGGGCGCCCCGGACCCGGCTCCCGGGGGCGAGGCGCTCCGGGGCGAGGTGGCCGCGTTCGCCGCGCGGTTCGCGCAGACCGCGTCCGCCCTGCACGCCAAGTCCGTGGAGGACACCGCCGGCTACCGCCATCCGGCGCTCCTGTCGGCCTGCGAGGTGGGCGGCGACCCCGGACAGCCCGCGCTGGATCCGGAGGCGTTCCACGCGTACTGCGCGCACCTCCAGGCGGAGTGGCCGGGGACGTCGACGGTGCTCACCACCCACGACACCAAGCGCAGCGCCGATGTCCGGGCGCGGATCGCTGTGCTGTCGGAGTGCCCCGACCGATGGCGCGACGCCTTGCACGAGGCGGGCGCGTGGCCCCGGGGCGGGCCGGAGGGCGGTCCCTCGGGTGAGCCGGAAGGCCATCCCCTGGGCGCGCCGGAAGCCGCTCCCCCGGGCGAGGCGGACGACGGCCCTCGGGGTGGCCCGGAGGCGCCGGATCCGCTGGTGGCGTGGCTCGGCTGGCAGAGCGCCTTCGGGCTGGGCTCACCGCCCGCCGGGGAATCGTCGAAGGCCGAGCGGCTGACGGCCGCGGTCCTCAAGTCCGTACGGGAGGCGGGACTGCGCACCTCGTGGACCGATCCGGACACCGGCTACGAGGATGCCGTCGCGCGGTTCGTGCGCGCGGGGCCGGGCGGACCGGCCGCCGCGGTGCTGCGGAAACTGGAGGACGAACTGGCGCCGTTCCTCCGCGCCAATGTGCTCGGCACGGCCCTGCTGCACCTGACGATGCCCGGCGTCCCGGACCTCTACCAGGACACCGAGCGGGAGTACGCCGCCCTGGTGGACCCGGACAACCGCCGCCCGGCCCGGCCGCTGCCCGCCCTCCTCGCCCGGCTGGACGACGGCGGCGCCCCGTCCGGTCTGTCCGCCGAGAAGCTGCGGCTGACCGCCGCGGCGCTGCGGCTGCGGCGCGCCCGCCCGCGCGCGTTCGGCGCGGACGGCTCGTACACGCCGCTGCGCGCCACGGGGCCCGCGGCCGGGCACTGCGTCGCCTTCTGCCGCGGTGGGGCGGCGGTCTCCGTCGCGACCCGGCTGTCGCTGCGCCTGGCGCGGTCCGGCGGCTGGCGGGGGACCACGCTGCGGCTGCCGGACGCGGGGCGGTGGCGGGAGGTGCTGACCGGCCGCACATGGGCGGGCGGTACGGCGGTGTGCCTCGACGAGCTAGGGGACGGGGCGCCGGTGGCGCTGCTGACGACGGAGTGAGCCGACGGCGCTCGGTCCCTCGCGCGCGCCCCCGCGTGACGGCCCTCCGAGGCCCCCGCCCGGGGCGCGCGGCGGATGGGCCCACGCCCCCCGCGTCACGCCGTCGGCCGCTCCCGCCGTCGGCCGCTCCCGCCGTCGGCCGCTCCCGCCGGTGACCGCCCCGGGCGCGGCGGTCAGCGCTCCGTCAGGACGTAGTCCATGGTGCCGAAACTGATGTGGTCGCCGGGGCCCACCGGGACCTCGCCGACCACCCGGAGGCCGTTGACGCAGGTGCCGTTGGTCGAGCCGAGATCGCGCAGCATCCAGCCGCTGCCCTCGCTGCGGAGTTCGGCGTGGGTGCGGGAGACCGTCTCGTGGTTGAGGCGCAGCCCGGCGCCAGGCGCCCGCCCTATGCTCAGCGGGATCGGCCCGGGCACCGGGAGCATCAGCTTCGGCAGCCGCTCCGTACGCCAGGCGCGGCGGATCCGCAGGTGGAACGCCGACACCCGGCCCACCGCCCGCAACAGCGCGCTCTGCACCCGGCCGTGACTCTCCAGGTCGGCGGTGGCCAGGGAGAGTTCGGAGTGCTGCTGCGCGGTGAGAACCAGCTCCAGCCGGCGCAGAAAGGTGTCCTGCGACAGCCGTCCCTCCGCGGCACCCTCGCGCAGCAGATGCAGCGCACGTTCCCGGTCCGCGTCCGACGGGCGCGCCGGTCGGGCGGGGAAGTCGAGCGAAGTCATGCGGTGATTCTGCGGGGCGGGTGACCCGCTGTCCAGGCGAGGTGACCGTTCCGGCCGCCCGGGGCACGTCCCTGACGTCGCACCAGGTCCGCGGCCCGGCACAGGCATGCGTACGGGGTTGTCGGGCTCGCCCCGGTACGGGCCCCGACGGGCACCCTGGAGCGAGCCGGTACGGCGCACGGGCCGGGCAGCGGCGCGCGTGACGACCGGCGCGCCGGGGGCGCGGCCCGGCGGGCGGCGGCGCGTGCGGATGCCCGCGCGCCCCGGCGTCACCGGTGACGGAGACTGTCACCATGCCCCTGCGTATCGCCGACCTGCTGGCCCGGACGGACCTCGCACTGTCCCCCGGCTACGACGTCCCGCCGCCGCTGAGGGACCGCGCCATCGAGGCCGCGACCGTCTCCGACCTGCTACGGCCCGGTAAATGGCTGCAGGGCGGCGAGTTGCTGATGACCATCGGGCTGCTGCTGCCGGACGACCCGGACGGCTGCCGGGAGTACGTCCGTGACGTCGCCGGGGGCGGCGCCGCGTGCCTGGCGCTCGGCCTCGGGCACGACCTGCCCCACCAGGAGGCGCCCCAGCCGCTGATCGACGCCGCGCGGGGGGTCGGGCTGCCGCTGCTGACCGTCCCGGACGAGGTGCCGTTCATCGCCGTCACCAAGGCGGTCTTCGCGGCGCGGGCCGAGGAACGGCGGGCGGCGCTGCACCGGTCCTTCGCCACCCAGCGGCGGCTGACCGCCGCGGCGGTCGGCGGCGGGCTGCCGACCGTGCTGCGGGAGTGGACCGCCGCCACCGGGGTGGGCGCCGCCGTCCTCGACCCGTTGGGCCGCCCCCTGGCGACCAGCGCGGGCCCCAGGGACGACGCGCCGCCCCCGGACGCGGCACGCGATCTCATCGACCGGGTCGCCGCCCAGGGGCTGCGCACCAGTGCCACCAGCGTGGCGGACGGGCGCCACCTGGAGGTGCAGCCGCTCGGCGCCCGGCGGCTGCGCGGGCTGCTACTGCTCACCGGCCGCCCGGACGGCGCCGCCCGCGCCGTCGTCCCCGGCCTCGTCTCCCTGCTCTCCCTGGAGCTGGAGCGCCGCCATCTGCGGGACGAGCCGGAGCGCCGCCGCCGCTCGGCGCTGCTGTCCGAACTCCTCGCCGACGACGGGCCGGCCGCCGAACGCGCCGATGACCTGCTGGCCTCGGCGGGCCTGACGGCCGGGCGGGTACGGGGCATCGCCGTCGAGGCGCCCGGCGGGCCGGACGAGGCGGCGCGGGCGGCGGCCGCCCAGGACCTCGCCGCCGATCTGGCGCTGGCCCTGCCCGGCGGCCTGGTCCGGGTCCTCGGCGGGGTGGTCGAGGCGGTAGCCGGGGAGGAGTGCGACGTCCGGGAGGTGCTGGGGCGGTTCGCGCCGGGCCGCCCGGCCGGTATCGGACCGGCCACCGTGCCCGTCTCCGCCCGGGTGTCGCTGCGTCAGGCCACCGGGCTGCTCGGTGTCAGCCGGGCCACCGGCGAACCGGCCGAGGCCCGCAGCTCCGGAACCAGCCGCCTGCTGCTGGACCTCGGCGACCGGCCGACGCTGCTCGGCTACGCCGACACCGTGCTGGGCCCGCTCGACCTCGCCGACCACGGCGCCGAACTGGTGGCGACCCTCACCGCGTGGCTGGAGACCGGCGGCGCCTGGGACGCCACCAGCCGCCGCCTCGGCGTCCACCGGCACACCGTGCGCAACCGCCTCGACAAGGCCATGGACCTCACCGGACGCCGCCTCGACGACCCGGACGACCGCTTCGACCTGTGGCTCGCCACCCGCATCCGCCGGGGCGCAGCCCCGTAACGTCCGCCCCTGGGCCGCCCGGGCGCATCCCCCGGACACCGGCCCGCCCGGGGCACCACCGGCACCGGTCCGCCCGGGGGCGGCCGAAACGGACGCCGGAACGCCGCCCGACCGGCCCGGACGCGCTCCGCCGGTCCGGTCCGACGCGCCCCGGCCGCACCGGGAGCCCCTTCCCTCCCCCCTCCCCCACGGTCTTTACTGCGCAGGTGACTTACGAGATCCGCGCCACGGGCCCGCTGCCCCACGCCCCCGACCGTCCCCGGCCCACCGACGGCCCCGGCACGCCGGGCGACCGACCCGGGAAACTCGTTGCCGTCAGCGACCTGCACGTCCGGTACGACGAGAACCGCGAGATCGTCGAACAGCTGCGGCCGGAATCGGACGCGGACTGGCTGCTGGTCGCCGGGGACATCGGCGAACAGGTCGCCGACATCCGCTGGGCCCTCGGCCTGCTCCGCGACCGCTTCGCCCAGGTGGTGTGGGTCCCCGGCAACCACGAGCTGTGGACCCCGCCCGACGACCCGGTGCGGCTGCGCGGCGTGGCCCGCTACGAGCATCTGGTCGGCATCTGCCGGGAGTTGGGCGTCCTCACCCCCGAGGACCCGTACCCGGTCTGGGAGGGCGACGGCGGCCCCGCCGTCATCGCGCCGCTCTTCCTCCTCTACGACTACACGTTCCGGCCGCCTGGCACCCACGACAAGGACTCCGCGCTCGCCACGGCCCACAAAGCGGGCGTGGTCTGCACCGACGAGTACCTGCTGCACCCGGATCCGTATCCGACGCGCGACGCCTGGTGCCGGGAGCGGCTCGCCCTCACCGAGGCGCGGCTGAAGGAGATCCCCGAGGAGCTGCCCACCGTCCTCGTCAACCACTTCCCGCTGGTCCGGGAGCCGCTGCGGCCGCTGCGCTACCCGGAGTTCTCCCTGTGGTGCGGCAGCGAGGCCACCGCCGACTGGCCGCTCCGCTTCCGCGCCCGGACCGTCGTCTACGGCCATCTGCACATCCCGCGCCTACTGACCTGCGACGGAGTCCCGCACCAGGAGGTGTCGCTGGGCTATCCGCGCGAATGGCGGCCGCGCCCGAAGACGCCGGGCCGCCCGGTGCAGATCCTGCCGCCGGTGACCGCCGGGGTCCCGGCATGATCGAGAAGCTGCTGCCGCCGCCGATCGCGACCGCCGAGGCGTTCGAGGACCGGCCGCTGGACGAGATGTTCCCCGAGGAGCGGGCGGCCGTGGCCCGCGCCGTCCCCTCCCGCCAGCGGGAGTTCGGAACCGTACGGTCCTGTGCCCGCGCCGCGCTGGCGACGTTCGGCATCCCCCCGGCGCCGCTGGTGCCCGGGGCGGACCGGGCGCCGCGCTGGCCGGAGGGACTGGTCGGCGCGATGACACACTGCACCGGCTACCGTGCCGCCGCCGTCGCCCGCTCCACCGACCTCCGCTCCGTCGGCCTGGACGCGGAGCCCAACGAACCGGTCCGCGACCCCGGTGTGCTCGGCCTGATCACGCTGCCCGAGGAGCGCGCCGCGCTGCCCGCGCTCCAGGCGGCCCAGCCGGAGATCCACTGGGACCGGCTGATCTTCAGCGCCAAGGAGAGCGTCTACAAGGCGTGGTACCCGCTCACCGGCCGCTGGCTGGGCTTCGAGGACGCCGTCCTCACCCTCGACCCCACGGACGCGTCGTTCACCGCCCGGCTGCTGGTCGACGGCCCCGAGATCGGCGGGGTGCCGCTGACCGTCTTCCACGGGGGCTGGCTGGTGGCCGACGGTCTGGTGGTGACGGCGGTGACGGTGGAACGGTGAGACCGGGCCGGGGCGCGCAGCCGCGCCCCGGCCCCGGCGTCAGCCCGCGTCGGGCGACAGCCGCAGCGATATGGAGTTGATGCAGTACCGCTGGTCGGTCGGGGTGGGGTACCCCTCGCCCTCGAAGACATGGCCGAGGTGCGAGCCGCAGCGGGCGCAGCGGACCTCCGTGCGGACCATGCCGTGCGAGCGGTCGTCGATCAGCTCCACCGCCGCGGAGTCCTTCGGGTCGTAGAAGGACGGCCAGCCGCAGTGGCTGGCGAACTTCGTGTCGGAGCGGAACAGCTCGGCGCCGCAGGCGCGGCAGGAGTAGACGCCCTCGGTGGTGGTGTCGGTGTACTCACCGACACCGGCGGGCTCGGTGCCGGCCTGCCGCAGCACCTGGTACTCGGCGGGGCTCAGCTCGGCGCGCCACTGCTCATCGGGCTTGTCGATCTCGTACGACATGGGGTCTCCTCAGCTCAGCCGGCCAGGCGGGACAGGATCGCGGGGCCGAGGTCGGTGACGTCGCCCGCGCCCATGGTGAGAACAAGGTCACCGGCCCGCGCCATTCCGGCGACGGCGTCCGGGACGGCGGCGCGGTCGTCGACGGCGGTGACGTCGGCACCGGCGGTGCGCGCCGCGTCGACGATCAGGGCGCTGGTGATGCCGGGGATCGGGTCCTCACGGGCCGGGTAGATGTCGAGGACGACGGAGGCGTCGGCGAGGGCAAGCGCCTGGCCCATCTCCTTGCCCAGCTCCTGGGTGCGGGAGAAGAGGTGCGGCTGGAAGACAACCAGGACGCGGGCGTCCTCGGCGGCGCCGCGGATGGCCTCCAGATCGGCGGTCATCTCGGTGGGGTGGTGCGCGTAGGAGTCGATGACCTGCACCCCGGCCGCCTCGCCCTTGAGCTGGAGGCGGCGCTTGACGCCGGTGTACGTGCCGAGCGCGGAGGCGAGGTTGTGCGGCGGCAGGCCCAGGGAGATACCGGCGGCGAGGGCGGCCACGGCGTTGTGGGCGTAGTGGCTGCCGGGGACGGAGACGGTGAAGGTCAGGATCCGGCCGGTGGCCAGGGAGACGCTGACGTCGCTGGTCAGACCGCGCGGGTTGATCTTCAGGATACGGACGTCGGCGTCCTTGGACTCACCGTAGGTGACGACCTGGATGTCGTGCTTGCCCTCGATCTTCGCGGTCAGCTCACGGGCGCCGGGGTGGTCCGCGGAGATCACGAGGGTGCCGCCGGGACGGATCCGGCCGACGAACGTCTCGAAGGACGCGTAGATCTCGTCCATCGAGGCGTAGTTGGCGTGGTGGTCCAGCTCGACGTTGAGGACGATGGCGACCTCGGGCGCGTACTTGTGGAAGCTGCGGTCGCTCTCGTCGGCCTCCGCGACGAAGATCTCGCCGGTGCCGTGCTCGGCGTTCGAGCCGGGGGCGTCGAGGTCGCCGCCGATGGCGTACGACGGCTTGAGGCCGAGCGAGGTCAGGGAGACGGCGAGCATGGAGGTGGTCGTCGTCTTGCCGTGCGTACCGGCGACGGCGATCGGGCGGACGCCGTCCATCAGGGCGGCGAGGGCGTCGGAGCGGTGCACCACCGGGATGCCGCGCTCGCGGGCGGCGGTCAGCTCCGGGTTGTCCTGGCGGATCGCGGAGGAGACGACGACGGCGGTGGCGTCCGCGGCGAGGTGGTCGGCAGCGTGGCCGATGTGGACGGTGGCGCCCAGCTCGCGGAGGGCGGCGGCGGTCGCGGACTCCTTGGCGTCGCTGCCCGCGACGCGGGCGCCGCGCTGCGCGAGGATCTTGGCGATGCCCGACATACCGGCTCCGCCGATGCCGATGAAGTGCGGTCGGTCCATCGAGGCTGGGATGGCGGCTGCCATGGGTGACTCCCTGATCGTCGCGGCTCTCGTGCTGCCGTCGATTCTCGCACCCGCCTCCGACAACGCGTGCCCGGCCGCTCCGCGCCACGGCGGACGGGCGGCGGCCCGCGCGGCTCAGCGGCGGATGAGACCGCGCGCCGTGGCGGCCGCCACCGCCGCCGTACGGGAGTCGACGCCGAGCTTGGCGTAGATGTGCACCAGGTGCGACTTGACGGTGGCCTGGCTGAGGAAGAGCCGTTTGCTGACCTCGGCGTTGGACAGGCCGTCCGCGACGAGCTGGAGCACCTCCGTCTCGCGGCGCGACAGCGCGACGGCGGGGTCGCGCATGCGGTCCATCAGGCGCAGCGCGACGGTCGGCGCGAGGGCCGACTTCCCGGCCGCCGCGGTCCGGACGGCGGCGGCCAGTTCCTCGGGCGGGGCGTCCTTGAGGAGGTAGCCGGTGGCGCCCGCCTCGATGGCCGCGAGGATGTCCGCGTCGGTGTCGTAGGTGGTCAGCACGAGGACGCGGGGCGCGCCGGGGCGGGCGGTGATGGCGGCGGTCGCCTGGGAGCCGCGCATCTCGCCGCCGAAGCGGAGGTCCATGAGGACGACGTCGACGCCGGGCAGCGCGGCGAGGGTGACGGCCTCCTCGGCGGTGGGGACGTCGGCGACGACCGCGAAGCCCGGTTCGGTCTCCAGAACGGCGCGCAGTCCGGCCCGTACGACGGGGTGGTCGTCGGCGAGCAGCAGCCGGATCGGGGCGGGGTCGGTCACGGGGTGTTCTCCTCGCTGCGGTCCGGGGTGCCGCCGCCTGCGGGTGCAGGCGGCAGGGGCAGGGTGACGGCGACGGCGGTGCCCTCGCCGGGGGCGGATTCGAGGGCGAGGGCGCCGTACAGGGCGCGGGCGCGGGCCCGCATGGCGGCGAGGCCGAAGCCGGTGCCGTCGGCCAACGCCGTCCCGGCGGGCGGCAGGGCGCCGGGGTCGAATCCGGCGCCGTCGTCGACGACGTCCAGGGCGACCTCGGTGTCCATGTAGCTCAAGGTCAGCTCGGCGCGGCGGGCCCCGGCGTGCCGGACGGTGTTGGCGAGCGCCGACTGCGCGATGCGCAGCAGGGCGACCTCGTGCGGGGTGGGGAGTTCGGCGGGGGTGCCGGAGACGTGGCAGTGCACGGCGAGGCCGGAGGCGCGGGCGGTGGTGGCGCAGAGCCGCTCCAGCGCGGCGGGCAGCGATCCGGCCTCCAGGTCGGGCGGGCTCAGCTCGCGGACGAAACGGCGGGCCTCGGCGAGGTTGTCGACGGCGGTGGCGCGGGCGTGGACGACGTGCCCCAGTGCGGTCTCGGGGCGGGAGGGCAGGGCGCGTTCGGCGGCCCGCAGCAGCAGCTGGATGCTGGAGAGGCCCTGCGCCAGCGTGTCGTGGATCTCCCGGGCCAGGCGTTCGCGTTCGGCCAGCACCCCGGCGGCGTGCTCGGCGGCGGCCAGTTCGCTGCGGGTGGCGGTCAGCTCCTCCACGATCCGGCGGCGCTGTTCGCTCTCCCGGTAGAGGGCCTCGTAGCCGAGGACGACGGCGACCGCGACGGCGGCGCCGAGCACCGGCCCGATGACCGTGCCGAAGCCCAGCGCCCCGGTGTGGTGGGCGAACCCGGCGACGGCGGCGGCGGTGGTGACGGCGACGGCCGGCAGCGCCCACCGCGGCGCCAGCAGGTGCAGCTGGACGAAGTAGAGCGGGAAGGCGAGCCAGACGCCGTCCTGGGTGAGCGCCAGCAGCACGATCCAGACGGCCGCGAGGAGGGTCAGCCACAGGGCCGCGGCGCCGCTGCGCGGGCGGACGCCGGGCACCAGCGGGCCCGCGACGTAGCAGCCGAGCAGGGCGGCGGACACGGCGACGACGGCGGCGGCGTGCGGATCGCCGTCGACGACGGCGCGGGCGGCGGCGAGCGCGAGCAGCGCCGCCACCATCAGGTGCAGGCAGCTGCGCAGCACCCGCACGGCGGGGGCGAGGGAGAGGTCGGTCACGGTTTCTCCAGATTAGGCACGGCGCCGGGGAGCGGCATCCATCGAAAGGTTGAGCGGCCGCCGCACCTTTCGATCCGGGAGAACCGCTCCCGGGCGCGATGCCCCGGAGCACCCCGGGGCGAGACGGTGGAGCCATCCGCCGGGCAGTGGGCCCGGCCACCGCAGAACAAGAAGGATGGGGTTGTGTTCGTCGCCTGGAGGGATCTGAGATTTGCGAGGGGCCGGTTCGCCCTGATGGGCACGGTCATCGTGCTCATCACGGTGCTGGTCGGTCTGTTGTCGGGGCTGACGGCGGGCCTGGGCCGGGAAAACACCTCGGCGATCACCGGGCTCCCCGCCGACCACCTGGTGTTCTCGAAGCCCGCCGACGGGGGCACGGTGTCGTTCACCGAATCGCGGCTGTCCCGGAAGACCGTGGCCGGCTGGTCCGCGGTGCCGGGCGTGGCGCACGCCGAGCCGCTGGGCATCGCCACCACGAAGGCCGAGGCGGGGCGGCGGACCGCCGCCGTCTCGGTGTTCGGCGTCGGCGCCGGCTCGACGCTCGCGCCCGAGGGGGCGCCGGTGTCCCAAGGCGCCGTGCTGTCGCAGAAGGCCGCCGACAAGCTGGGCCTCGCCCGCGGCGACCGGCTCACCCTCGGGGGCCACACGGTGACGGTCGCCGCCGTGTCGGGCGCCGCGATGTACAGCCACACCCCGGTGGTCTGGACGACGCTGGACGAGTGGCGGGCGCTGCCCGGCGGCGGGGACGGGGCCACGGTGGTGGCGCTGACCGCGTCCGGGGCCGATCTGGCCGCCGCCGACGCGCGGCTCGGCACCACGACGGTGACGTCGGCCGGGGCGCTGGAGGGCATCGGCTCGTACACCGCGGAGAACGGCTCGCTCCAGCTGATGCGCGGGTTCCTGTTCGTCATCTCGGCACTGGTCATCGGCGCATTCTTCACCGTCTGGACGATTCAGCGCAGCGGCGACGTGGCGGTGCTCAAGGCGCTCGGGGCGTCCACCGGGCTGCTGCTGAAGGACGCGCTCGGCCAGGCGGTCGTGCTGCTGGTCCTCGGCACCGGCCTGGGCGCCGCGCTCGTCGCCGGGCTGGGCGTGGTCATCGGCGGGGCGGTGCCGTTCGTCCTCACGCCGTCGACCGTGCTGCTCCCCGCACTGATCATGATCGCGCTGGGAGCCGCCGGCGCCGCCCTCGCCATCCGCCGCATCACGTCCGTGGACCCGCTGACCGCCCTGGGAAGTGCCCGATGAGCCTCGAACTGACCGATGTCACACTGACCTACCCGGACGGCGACGCCGTGCTGACCGCCCTGGACCGCGTCTCGCTGACCGTTCCGGCAGGGTCCCTGACCGCGGTGATCGGGCCGTCGGGCTCGGGCAAGTCCAGTCTGCTGGCGGTGGCCGCGACGCTGATCACGCCGGACAGCGGACGGGTCGTGCTCGCCGGGCGGGACACCACCGGGCTGGGCCGCGCCGCGCTGACGACGCTGCGCCGCACCACCGTCGGCACCGTCTTCCAGCAGCCGAACCTGCTGCCGTCGCTGACCGCCGCCGAACAGCTCCAGGTGATGGCCCACCTCGACGGCAGTCCGCCCCGCGCCGCGTGGCAGCGGGCGCGGGAGCTGCTGGCCGCCGTCGGGCTGGAGGGCGAGGAGGGCAAGCGGCCGCATCAGCTCTCCGGCGGTCAGCGGCAGCGCGTCAACATCGCGCGGGCGCTGATGAACGACCCGGCCGTCCTGCTGGTGGACGAGCCGACCAGCGCCCTCGACCACGCGCGCGGCGCGGCGGTGCTGGATCTGCTGACCACGCTCACCCACCGGCGCGGGACGGCGACGGTGCTGGTCACGCACGACCGGTCGCATCTGACGGCGGTCGACGCGGTCGTCGAGGTGGCGGACGGGCGGCTCACTCCTGCGCCTGGGGCGGATCTTCCGGGGCGTGCGAGAACAGTTTGAGGACCGGCACGCCGACCTTGTGGCGGGCGCGGGAGGCCCAGTCGCGGTGGAAGAACTCCTCCACGAAGTGGGGGGTGGTCAGCACGATCACCTCGTCCGCGCCCGTCTCGTCGACGATCTCGCGCAGCCGGTCCAGCGGGTGCCGCTCGGCGACCTGCCCGGTCGCCTCGGCGCCGGTGGCGCGCAGCGCGGCGAGGGTGTGCGTCAGCGCGCGTTCGGCCGGTGCGTCCGCCGCGTCGCCCCCCGGCTCCTCGCCCTCGCGGACGGCGTCGTCGAACTCGCCCAGGGCGACGTCGTCGATGGCCCGCAGCAGCAGGTCCTGCGCGCCGCGCGGCTGCATGAGGACGACGAAGGAGACCGGGTCGTCGCCGTGCAGCGTCGTGACGAAATCGACGTCGGCGGGCGTCAGAGGCTTCTCGATCATCAATACGCTCGTGAACACGACGGACGCCCTTCTTCTCTTCTTCCGGGGCACGGCCTGCCGCAGCACCCACAGAAACCATCCTGCCCCCGCCGTCACACGGGGTCTATTGGCTCCAAGTGTGCCCAAAGGGGGCTAAGCGGAACGGATAATTCCGCTCATTGTCAGCTTCGACGGTATCGGGTGAACAGGAACCCGGCCTCCTCCAGGACGGACGCCAGGGCGAACCGCTCCGGGACGGCGACCGCCGGGCCGCCCATGATCCGCGGCGCGTCGCCCACCGCGACGACCGGCGCCAGCGACAGACACATCTCGTCCAGCACCCCGGCGGCGGCGAACTGCCCCAGCAGCGACGGCCCGCCCTCGGTCAGCAACCGCCGGTGCCCCCGCGCGGCCAGCACCGCCGGGACCCGCACGGGATCGACGCCCTGCCCCTCACCCGCGAACAGCACCTCCACCCCGGCCGCCCGCGCCGCGGCCACCCGCTGGGCCGGGGCCCCGGCGCCGGTGACGACGAGCGTGGGCACCAGCGGCTCGGTGAACAGCGGCAGCGTGAAGTCCAGGCCCAGTCCGGCGGTCACCACGGCGACGGCGGGGGCGGGGCCCTGCCCGGCGGCGGCCCGGCGTCCGGCGAACGCCGCCCGGGCGCGGGCCGGCCGGTACCCCTCCTGGCGAACCGTTTCCGCGCCGACCACGACCGCATCGGCGAGTGCCCGCAGCACCCCGAAGATCCGCATGTCGGCAGTGCTGGAGAGCGGCTGCGAACGGCCCTCGTGGTGCGCCGCACCGTCCAGCGACGCCACCATGTTGGCGCGCAGCCAGCCCGGCCGTCCGGCGCGCAGCGGATCGTTCTCGTCCGGGTACGCATAGGCGTCCGCCAGCTCGTCGAGCGTCCACTCGCGGTCGGTGGACGCGTCCGGGCCGGGAGGCGTGGCGGCCGGATCCGAAAGAGCGGCGGCGGGGGCGGGAAGGGGGTACAGACGTCGCATGGGCGGCAGTGTGACATGGCTCGCCCGGCGGCCCGGGACCCGCCACGGAGCGACTAGGCTGGAGCGCTGTGTCGTCTTCCCAGCCCTCGTCCTCACCGTCCGCGCCGATAGCCGAACCGCCGGACGGCGCCGACGCCGCGCCCGCCGCGCTGACCTCCCGCGCCCCGCACGTCCCCGCCGACCGGCTGGTCGCCGAGATGGTGCCGCCGCCGCGCTTCCAGGGCGCCCGTTTCGACACCTACCTCCCCGACCCGAAGCAGCCCAGCCAGACCGAGGCCGTGACGGTGCTCAGCGCCTTCGCCGCGGGCATCGGCGGCGCCTCTGCCGTCGGTGGCAGGCGCCGCTGGTTCGCGAAGAAGCCCGCCGCGCCCAAGGGCCCGCGCGGCGTCTACCTGGACGGCGGCTACGGCGTCGGCAAGACCCATCTACTGGCCTCCCTGTGGCACGCCACCGACGCGCCGCCCGAGCGCAAGGCGTTCGGCACCTTCGTCGAGCTGACCAACCTGGTCGGCGCGCTCGGCTTCCAGGAGACCGTCCGCACCCTCGGCGGTCACCGCCTGCTGTGCATCGACGAGTTCGAGCTGGACGACCCCGGCGACACGGTGCTGGTCTCCAGTCTGCTGTCCCGGCTGGTGGAGTCCGGCGTGGCGCTGGCCGCGACCTCCAACACGCTGCCCGGCAAGCTCGGCGAGGGCCGGTTCGCGGCGGCCGACTTCCTCCGCGAGATCCAGGGCCTGAGCGCCCACTTCCGGCCGCTGCGCATCGACGGCGAGGACTACCGCCACCGCGGTCTGCCCGAGGCACCCGCCCCGTACGACGACGCGACCGTCACCCGGACTGCGTACCGCACGCCGGGCACCTCGCTCGACGACTTCCCCTCCCTTCTGGCGCATCTGTCGAAGGTGCACCCCAGCCGCTACGGCGCGATGTGCGACGGCATCCGGGCCGTCTGCCTCACCGATGTGCAGGCGGTGCCGGACCAGTCCACCGCGCTGCGCCTGGTGGTCCTCGCCGACCGGCTCTACGACCGCGAGGTGCCGGTGGTCACCTCCGGCAAGGCGTTCGACGAGCTGTTCAGCGAGGAGATGCTGCGCGGCGGCTACCGCAAGAAGTACTTCCGCGCGATCTCCCGCCTCACCGCCCTGGCCCGCGACGCGGGACCGCTGGTCACCGGCGCGTAGTACGCGCCACCGGCGGGGCCCCGCGCCGCGCCGGTGCGCCGTGACGGGTCGTCAGCCCCGCCGGGCGGCGAGGTGGCAGACGCCCGCCACCACGGCGGCGGATATCGGTATCGCGGCGGCGAGCGGCAGCCACGGCATCTCGGCCGTGCCGCTCATCGAGCCCGCCACCAGGCCCCGGACCACCGCACTGGCAGGTGAGAGGGCCGGGACGGCCAGCAGGACGCAGCCGAGCAGCCCGGCGCAGACCGGCAGCGCGGTGCCGCGCAGCACCGGCCGGTTGCACACCGCCCCGACCGCGGTACCCAGCAGCAGGCAGACCACGGCGGCCGCCAGCCCGCAGGCCGTCGCCGGCAGCAGCGCCACGGTGACCTGGTGGTCGTTGGAGCGGGGGTCGGAGAAGAGCGCGACGAACGCCGTCCCCGCGAGCGCGGGCGGCAGCGCGGCGAGGGCGGCCGTCAGGACCGCCGCGAGATGCGCCCGGACCGGGCCCGCCGCGGCGGCGGCGCAACTGCGGGCGGCGGGCGGCTCGTTGGTCACACAGACCCGGGTCAGCCAGACCGTCAGCGGCAGCAGGGCCGCCGCGGCGAACGCGAAGGCGTCGAGGACCGGGCTGCCCGTCCCGATGCCGACGACGAGGAACCCGGCGTACAGGAGTACCGGCGGCAGCCAGCGGTGGGAGCCGAGCAGCAGGGCCGCCTGGTAGCGGAGCAGGGCGATCACCGGTGGTCTCCTTCCGCGAGTGCCGGGTCGGTGACGGCCGGGGAGGCGGGGCCTGCCGTGGCGGGGCCGGTGAGGGCCGGGGAGGCGGGGCCCGCCGTGGCGGGGCCGGTGACGGCCGGGGAGGCGGGGCCTGCCGTGGCGGGGCCGGTGACGGCCGGGGAGGCGGGGCCCGCCGGAGCGGAGTGGTCCGCCGTCGCCGGACCGGCGCCGCGGGCCATCGACCCGTCGTCCGGCTCCCCCTACCGGGTACGGCGTCGACGCCGGACGGCCCGTCCGGCGGCCGCTGCGCCACCGGGGCGGTCACCGTATGGATGTGCCAGGGCGGACGGGCCGTCAGCAGCGCCCGCAGCAGCGCATCGGAGTACGCGACGGGGACCGTCAGCCGGGCCGTGCCGTCCGGCTCCCGCTCGGTCACGGGCCGCCCCGGCAGCCCCTCGGGCAGCTCCGCGCCGTCCCCGGGCTGCGCGGCGCGGACCGTCGCCCGGGGCCCGGCCGTCTGGGTGCGGGCCGCCGGGTCCGGGGGCGGCGCGGGGCGCAGGCGTCCGTCGATGACGCGGTGGCAGGCGTCGGCCGCACCGGCCAGCCGCCGGGGATCGTGGTCGACGAAGAGGACCGTGCCGCCGTCGGCGACCCGCTCCGCGACCGCATGGTCCAACTCGGCGCGGGCCGCCGCGTCCAGGCCCGTCCACGCCTCGTCCAGGACGAGCAACCCCGGTGCGGCGAGCAGCGCCTGGGCGACCGCCACCTTCTGGCTGGTGCCCTTCGACAGCTCGGAGAGCGGCGTACCGGCATGCCCGGCGGCGCCGAACCGCTCCAGCCACACCCCGGCCGCCCGGTCCGCCGCCGGACCGCGCAGCCCGTGCACGCGCCCCAGGTGGGTGAGGTACCCGAGGGCCGTGAACGGCAGTGCAGGGGGGAACCGTTCGGGGACGTACGCGGTGCGGGGGCGGCCGCGGATCCGGCCGGCGGTGGGCCGGTCGATCCCCGCGCACAGCCGCAGCAGGGTGGACTTCCCGCTGCCGTTGGCCCCCTCGATCCGTACCAGCGTGCGCTCCGGCAGTTCGAGGTCCACCCCGCGCACCACCCAGGGCCCGCGCAGTCCGTACCTCCGGCCGACGCCGTCCAGTCGCATGTCTCCCCCTCGCCGTTCCGTCCCGCTCCCTCGCTCCGTCACCGTGCCAACGGCGACGGCCGCGCGACCGTTCCCCGGACCTCGCCGCCCTAGGGAGGGGTCCGTGAAGTCACGTCGTTCGGCGCACGAACGCCCTCGGAGCGGCTGGCACACTGGGCGGATGACCAGCACCGAAGCCCCTGGCTCCGCCGCCCCGACCGCGGTCGGGGCGCACCTGAGGAGCGTGGCGGAGCGGGACGCCGCACCGCAGTTCGTCCTGCCGCTCGTCGTCCGCATCGAGCGGGCCGACCCCCCGGCGCGCACCGACGCCCTGGAGACGGCCGCCCGTGCGGTACTGGTGCTGCTCTCCGACGCCCGCGCGCACGGCGACGGCGAGTGGGCCGCGGCCGTACGGGACTGGCAGGACGCCCGAATCCGGAAGGTGGTGCGGCGGGCGCGCGGCGCCGAGTGGCGGCGAGCCGAGGCACTGCCGGGCCTCACGGTGACCGGGGACCGCGCCGAGGTGCGGGTCCATCCCCCGGTGCCGCTCGACGGCTGGCCCAAGGACCTGGCCCGCCTCCAGGTCTCGGGCACCGAACTGGACGACCCGGAGCCGCCGTCCGCGCCGCCCGCCGGGAATCCGGTGCTCTGGCTCAACCCGGGCCTGACGATGTCGGCGGGCAAGGCCATGGCGCAGGCCGGGCACGGCGCGCAGCTGGCCTGGTGGGAGCTGTCCGCACCGGAGCGCGCGGCCTGGCGGGACGCCGGTTTCCCGCTGTCCGTACGGACCGCACCGACGGACGCCTGGGACGGCCTGACCCGGAGCGGGCTGCCGGTGGTGCACGACGCGGGCTTCACCGAGATCGCCCCCGGGCCGACGGTGGTGGCGGAGGGCGGCGAACGGTTCTGCCCGCTGCCCGGGCCGCGCCGCCCGTAGGCGAGGGCTTCCGGGCGCCGCCACCTGGGGCCCGGCCCTCCGCCCGGGCCCCGTTCTCTGGGCGGCTACCCGCCCGATGCCGCCTTGGCCGCCGCGGTGACGCAGTCCTTGCAGGGCGGGAGGGACGCCATCTCCTCCCGGGTCGCGGGGCGGATCGGGTTCAGGATGCGGCCCGCGCCGTCGGTGTAGTGGTGGTCGCACCCGGCAAGGTGCCGGCGGCGGGGCGGTTTGCCGGTCGGGGTGCCGTCGCGGGTGACCGGTTCGTAGATCACGTTGATGCCGGGCCAGTGACCATGGGCACCGTCGAACCACGCGAGGAAGCCCCGGACGCCGCCCAGCTGACGGATCCGGTCATGCACGGCGGTCTGGTCGTGCCCGGTGACGAAGTCCTTCCCCGCAGGGGTCCGTTCCCCGCATCCGCACAGGCACGGGGACCGCTCCTCCGGGGCGTCGAAGTAGCCCACCGGGTTGCGCTGCGGCGGCAGCGGCGATGGCTCGCCGACGTAGGCGTCGTGGACGGTGTGCCCCGGGGTGAGGACGTCGCCGTGGATCACCGACCGGCGCGCGCCCTCCCGTCCCTCGTCGCCGCCCGGGGCGGGCTCGACGCGGTCGATCGCGACGGCGAGGACTCCGACGCCGTCGCAGGTCATGAGGGCGAAGCGCTCCCGCTGCGCGCGCTCCCCCAGGTGCCAGGTGCCGTGGCAGGCGTCGTACAGGGCCGTCGGGCTCATGGTGGGGCCGTAGCCGACGCGGTCGCGTCCCAGCTCGTCCTCCCCGGGGGCCACCCATCGCTCCGGGCCGAGGCTGATCACGATCATGTGCCTGCTCCTCACCGCTGAATACTTCACTCCGGGGAGGTCAACTATCGGGGCCGGGAAGGGAAGATACATTGCCAGCCCCGACCACACAGGTATTTTTCCGGCCGTCGCTGGACCGCTCATCCGCTCATCCGCTCAAGGGGCAGGGACGCGCACACGGATCCCCGGGCCCCCTGAGGGTGGCCGGAACCCGGCCCGTACCTTGGTGGCGTGTTCACGTCTCTCCTCGGCTTCACCGCCGTCGCCGCACTGCTGACCATCTCGCCGGGGCCCGACTTCGCCGTCGTGCTGCGGACGGCGCTCGGCTCGGGGCGGCGGGCCGCGCTGTGCAGCGCCTTCGGCATCGCCGCGGGGTGCTTCGTCTGGGGGCTGGCCGGGGCGGTCGGGCTGACGGCGATGCTGTCCGCCTCCGAGGCGGCGTACGGCGTGCTGCGGGTGGCCGGTGCGCTGTACCTGATGTGGCTGGGCGTCCAGGCGCTGCGGGCCGCGCGGCGCGACCGCACCGCCCCGGGGGCGGCGGTTCCGGCCACCGTCGAGGACGCGGACGGTGCGGGCGTGGACGGGCTCTCGCCTCTGCGGGCGTTCCGCACGGGGCTGCTGACGAACGTCCTCAACCCCAAGGTCGGCGTGGTCTACCTGTCGCTGCTGCCGCAGTTCATCCCGCACGGCGCGCCGGTGGTGGCCACCACCCTGCTGCTGGTGGCGGTGCACGCCGCGCTGGGCGTCCTGTGGCTGGGCACCCTTGCCTGCGCCGTCCACCGGGCGCGCGCCTTCTTCCACCGCCCTCGGGTACGGCGGCGGCTGGATCAGGCCACCGGCGGGGTGCTGCTGGCCCTGGGGGCGGCCACCGGGTTCGAGGCGGCCCGCTGACGACCGGCGGCATGCGCGGCCGGACCCGGCGGTGGGCGTCTCCGCACGCAGAAGCTCAAATCCAGCTCTGAAACCGGCGCGCGCAGGGTTCGGCGGGCGGTGCCGGGGCGAGGTACCGGTGCGTACGCAGTGCAAGGGGGAGCGGATGGAACGCCTGGGAACGGGCATCGGCTGGCGGCCGGAAATCGCCACGGAGATCGCCGGGTTCGGCGGCCTGGACTGGGTCGAGGTGGTGGCCGAAAACCTCTGTCCCGACCATCTGCCGCCAGCGCTCCAGGAGTTGCGCGCACGGGGCCTGACGGTGGTGCCGCACGGGGTGTCGCTGGGCCTCGGCGGCGCCGACCGGCCCGATGAGGGGCGGCTGTCGGCGCTCGCGGAGCACGCGGTGGCGCTGGACGCGCCGCTGGTCACCGAGCACATCGCGTTCGTCCGCGCCGGGGGCCCGGCGACCGGTTCGCCCCGGCTGGAGGCGGGGCATCTGCTGCCGGTGCCGCGCACCCGTGACGCGCTCGACGTGCTGTGCGCGAACGTACGGATCGCGCAGGACGCGCTGCCGGTCCCGCTGGCGCTGGAGAACATCGCGGCGCTCGTCGCCTGGCCCGGCGAGGAGATGACCGAGGGGCAGTTCCTGACCGAACTGGTCGAACGGACCGGCGTGCGGCTGCTCATCGACGTCGCCAATCTGCACACCAACCACGTCAACAGGGGCGAGGACCCCGCCACCGTCCTGGACGCGCTGCCGCTGGAGGCGCTCGCCTATGTGCACGTCGCGGGCGGCGTGGAGCGCGACGGCGTCTGGCACGACAGCCACGCCCATCCGGTGACCCGTCCGGTGCTGGACGTCCTCGGGGCGCTGTGCGCGCGGACGGTGCCGCCCGGGGTGCTGCTGGAGCGTGACGAGGACTTCCCCGAGCCCGGCGAGCTGGCCGCGGAACTGACCGCGATCCGCACGCTCCTGGAGGGGGCCCGGCATGACGCGGCGGCCTGACGGAGGACCGGACCGGGGCCCGATACGGGCGGCGTCCGCCATGGGCGCCCAGACGCCCGCACAGGGCGCCCACGGGACGACGCGCGCCCCCCGGTCCGTCGCCGGTACCGACCGGCCCGTCGCCTCCCCCGGCACCACCCCACCCCGCGCGGACTCCGCCCACCCGGAAGCGGCCCCCGCCCCGGACGCCACCGACGCCGCCCGCAGGCGGCTGGCGCGCGCCCAGGAGGGTCTGCTGGCGGCGCTGGTCGCCGGGGCGCCGCCGCCGGAGGGCTTCGATCCCGTACGGCTGGAGGTGCAGCGCCGGGCGCTGGCCGCCAAGCGGGCCACGGTGATCGCGAGGGTCGCGCCCGAGCTGCCCGAGATCCTGGGGGACGGCTACCGCCCGGCGTTCCTCGCGTACGCGCGGGGCCGCCCGCTGACCGGTGGCCACCGGCGCGACGCCCTGGACTTCGCCGCCCATCTGCTGGCGCGGGGGCTGCCGGACGACCCCGGGGCCCGGGCCCGGCTGGCCCGGTGGTGGCAGGACCGGGCGGGCCCCCGGCCGCCCGGCACCGGCCCGCTGGCCCGGCTCTCCCGCTCCCCCCTGTTCTCCCGACTTCTGCGGGCCGTCCGGTCCGCCGCGTACCGGAGGTGACCACCGTGTCCTTCATTTCCTGGGTGTACCTGCTGATGGTCCTGTCATCGGTGGGCCTCATCGTGGCCACCGTCCGCGGACACCGGCCGGAGAACAAGATCCGGCTGGTGGACGCGCCCACCCGCGACGTGTGGGAGATCGCGTTCCTGGGCGGCGGGCCCGCGCGCCTGGTGGACGCCGCCGTCGCCGCGCTGCACGAGGACGGCCGGGTGGCCGTCGGCGAGCCCGGTGTGGTGACCGTGCTCCGCGACGCCCCGCGCGACGCCGTCGAGGCGGCCGTGCTGAACGCCGCCGCGGCCACGCCCGGCGGCGCGCTGGCCGACGTGCGGCGCCGCGCGATGGCCGACCCCGCGGTCCAGGAGGTCGGCGACCGGCTCGCGCGGCGCGGGCTGATGCGGCACCCCGCACGCGGGCGCGTCAGCAGGGCGTGGGCGAACCTCCAGATGGCAGGTGCCGTGGTGCTGATCCTCGGCTCCGTGCTGCTCACCGCGGCCGGTCACCTGGACGCGGACCCGGTCGAGGTGCCCACCGTCGTGGTGATCGCGCCCGCGGTGATCATGGCGCTGGTCATCGGCGGGATCTGCAGGCAGAGCGGACGGGGAAGGCTGACGGAAGCCGGGCGGCTCGCGCTCCGGGGCGCCCAGGCCACCCACCATCCGTCCGCGCTCGCGAAAACAGCGGTTCCGGCGGCGCTCCTGGTGGCGATCGGCAGCGCCGCGCTGCTCTCGGACGACATGCTGCGGGAGCAACTGGCCCAGGCACAGACCGCGATGGCCGCGACCGCGGGCGGCTCGTCGTCCGACGGCGGGAACACCTGGGTCGACGGCTCCGCGCAGGCCGCCTGGTGCGGCGGGTCCGGCGGCGGATCGAGCTGCGGGGGCTCGCACCACGGCGGGGGCTCCTCCTGCGGTGGGCACCACGGGGGTTCCTCCTGCGGCGGGTCCTCGTGCGGGGGCGGTTCCTCGTGCAGCAGCGGGTCCTCCTGCGGCGGCTCCTCGTGCGGCGGCTGAGCGGACCCAGGGGGCGGGCGGCGGCCGTACGGGCCCGGTTCCGGCCGGGGCTCCGGGGCCGCCCGCCCGTTCCCGCATGCTGAGATATCCCATGGCGACCGGACGGGTCGTGCTGCTGGCCGCCGCGGCGGTCTGGCAGGCCCCGCCGGAGCGCGCCGCCGGGCCGCTGCTCGGCTGGTTCGCGCTGCCGCTGGTCCTGACGGCCGGTACGTGGGCGATGGCGCGCGCCGAGTACCGCCCGGCCGCACGCTGGGCGACGGAGGCGGGCGCGGGCCGGTTGCGCCGCGCCGCCACGTCCGGCCCGCCCGCGGCACCCGGGGAGGCGCTGACCGCGCTGGCACTGCACGGCCCGCGGGCGCTCGACGATCCGGCGCTGCGCTCGGCCCTCCACTCTTCCGGGGTATAGCGGGCAACACCGCGGCCCGGTGCTTTACTTCACCGACCACCGCCCCAACCATCCCTTTTGTATGCACGTATGCGGCACGCGCGGGCGCATACGTGCCGGGCACGGCGAAGGGACGGTTCGTGAGAGCACTCGCGTTGTACGGAACCATCGGGTCGCTCCTCCTGAGCGCCCTCACCACCACCCCCGCGGACGGCGCCACCCACACGCCCGCGCCCCTCGCGCGCCCCCTCGCCTTCGGGCGCTGCGCCCCCGTCGAGCACCTGCCGTCGGACGTCGAGTGCGCCGCGTTGACCGTCCCGCTCGACTACGCGCGCCCCCAGGGCAAGCAGATCAAGCTGACGGTCAGCCGGATCCGGGCGACCGCCCCCAAGGAGCGGCAGGGCGCCCTGATCTTCAACCCGGGCGGGCCGGGCGGCTCCAGCATGGACTTCCCGCTCTACGGCACGCTGCCCAAGTGGCGCCGGACCGCCCGCGCCTACGACTTCGTCGGCTACGCGCCGCGCGGCGTCGGCCGGTCGGCGCCGCTGTCCTGCCAGGACCCGAAGGCGTTCGCCAAGGCTCCGACGGACAGTCAGGTGCACCCCACCGCCGCCTTCAAACGCGAGAAGACCGCGCAGGCCGCGGCGTACGCGCGCGGCTGCGCCCGGAGGGCCGGTGCCGATCTGCCGTTCTACAACTCCGTCAACAACGCCCGCGACCTCGACATGCTGCGGGCCGCGCTCGGCGAGCGGAAGCTGACGTTCATGGGCGCGTCCTACGGGACCTACTTCGGCGCCCTGTACGCCACGCTCTACCCCGGGCACGTCCGCCGGATGATCTTCGACAGCGTCGTCGACCCGGACCCGCGGCAGATCTGGTACCGCAACAACCTCACCCAGAACATCGCGTTCCAGGGCCGTTGGCGCGACTGGCTGCGCTGGGTCGCCCGCCACCACGACGCCTACCGCCTGGGCACCACGGAGCGGGCCGTGCAGCAGGCGTACGACACCGCGCTCGCCCGGCTGCGGCACCGTCCGGCGGGCGGCACGGTGGGACCGGCGCAGCTCCAGTCGGCGTTCCTGAGCACCGGCTACAACGACGTCTACTGGCCGCGCCGGGCGGCGGCCCTGTCGGCGTATCTGCGCGGCGACGAGAAGCCGCTGCGGGACCAGGCGGCGCCCGATCCCGAGGACGCGGCCGCCGAGGAGAACAGCAACGCGGTCTACACCGCCGTCGGGTGCAACGACGCGGCCTGGCCGCGCGACCTGCACACCTGGTACCGCGACAACGCCGAGGTGGCGCGGGTCGCGCCGTTCGAGACCTGGGACAACGTCTGGATGAACCTGCCGTGCGCCTTCTGGCCGGACGCCGCGCAGTCGGCGCGCGCCGGGCTGACCGCCGCGACCGGCCGGGCCGCGGACCGGGCCCCCGGGACGGACGAGGTCGGCGAGGCCGCCCCGTACGCGCGCCCCCCCCCCGCCGCCCCCCCC
>NZ_JBHYGX010000005.1:208834-209420 GCF_042739975.1 Streptomyces sp. NPDC059080 | reverse complement strand
GCGGCGCGCCGGGGGGCGGCGGCGCGGGGGGCGCCCCCCCGGCCCCGGGGGGCCCGCGCCCGGGGCCCCGGGGGCGGGGGGGGGGGGGGCGCCCGCCCCCCCGGCCCCCGCCGCCCGGGCGGCGCAGGCCCTCCCCGGGCACCACGGTCCGGTCGACATCCGTACCGCGCCCGGCGCGCTGCCGCCGGTCCTGCTGCTGGCCGCCGAACGCGACGGCGCCACGCCCTACCCGGGCGCCCTCGGACTCCAGGAGCGTCTGCCGGGCTCGTCCCTGGTCACCGAGAACGGCGCTGGAACCCACGGCATCGCGTACGGCCCCAACACCTGCGTGAACGCGCATGTGGAGGCGTATCTGCTGCACGGCACCGTCCCCGGGCACCGGGTGTACTGCGCGCCCCGCGCCGAGCCGAAGCCGGGCGACGGGACGCGGGCCACCGGGAAGGCCCGGAAGGGCGCGACGAGCCCCCGGTAAGCCGGAAGACACAGCGACGGGGGGGGGGGCCCCCCGGGGGGGGGGCCCCCCCCGCGGGGGGGGGGCGCGCGCCCCCCCGGGCCGCCCCCCCCCCGCGCCCCCTAGACCCCCCGC
>NZ_JBHYGX010000005.1:186761-208824 GCF_042739975.1 Streptomyces sp. NPDC059080 | reverse complement strand
GGGCCGCCCCGAGGTGGGGCGGCCCGCCGTCGTGGTGCACGGGCCGTACGCGGCCGGATCAGGCCAGACCGGCGACCAGTTCCGCGACCGGCTTGCGGCGGCCGGTGTAGAACGGCACCTCCTCGCGGACGTGACGCCGCGCCTCGGAGCCGCGCAGATGACGCATCAGGTCGACGATGCGGTACAGATCGTCGGCCTCGAACGCCAGGATCCACTCGTAGTCGCCGAGCGAGAACGACGGCACGGTGTTGGCGCGGACGTCCGGGAAGCCGCGGGCCATCCTGCCGTGGTCGGCGAGCATCTTCCGGCGCTCGTCGTCGGGCAGCAGGTACCAGTCGTAGGAGCGCACGAACGGGTAGACGCTGACGTAGTCGCGGGGGCGCTCGTCGGCGAGGAACGCCGGGATGTGCGACTTGTTGAACTCGGCGGGACGGTGCAGCGCCATGTTGGACCACACCGGGGTGAGGGCGCGGCCCAGGCGGGTGCGGCGGAAGAGGTTGAACGCCTCCTGGAGCGCGTCCGCACTCTCCGCGTGCCACCAGATCATCACGTCGGCGTCGGCGCGCAGCCCGGAGACGTCGTAGGTGCCGCGGACCACGACGTCCTTGGCGGCGAGCTGCGTGAACAGCTCCTCGACCTCGTCGGCGTACCCGCCGCGGTCCTCGGGGAGGACGTCCCGCAGCCGGAAGACCGACCACAGGGTGTAGCGGATGGCGTCGTTGAGGTCCTTCGCCTTCTTGCCGGCGTTCTGCGCCCGCTCCGTGGCGGACCGGTCGGGGGTGGAAGCGTCTGTCATACCGACCATTCTTACTCGCCTCCGGAGGAGTCCGGCGCCCGGGTCTCCCACGCCGCGAGGATCTCGTCGGCGGCCCGCCGCGCCGACCCGATGCACGCCGGGATGCCGACGCCGTCGTAGGCCGCGCCGCAGACCCGCAGCGCCCCGGGGAGCGCCGCACGGATCCGGGCGACCCGGTCCGGATGGCCGACGAAGTACTGCGGCAGCCCGCCCTCCCAGCGGGTGACGGCGGACGCCACGGGCCGGGCGGCGAGGCCCACCGCCGCGCCGAGGTCGGCGAGCGAGATCTCCACCAGCTCGGCGTCGTCGCGGCCCAGCAGGGCGTCGTCCTGGTAGCGGCCGACGGAGGTGCGCAGCACGAACAGCTCCGGGTCGGCGTCGGCGATCCACCCCCACTTGCGGCTCGCGAACGTCGACGCCTTGATGCGGTGGCCGTCCACGGGCGGTACGAGGAAGCCGCTGCCCTCCGGGATGCGCGCCAGGTCGGCGCGGCGGAAGGCCAGGGTGATCAGCGCCATCGAGGCGGAGTCGACGGTGTCCAGCTCGGTGGCGGCCACCGGGCAGTCGTCCCGCAGCAGCCGCGCCGCGGGCCCGGCGGGTGCCGCCAGGACCACCGCGTCCGCCTCGATCATGCGGTCGCCCGCCACCACCCGCCAGCCGTCGGCGCCGCGGCGGCGCAGCGCGCGGACGGGGGTGTGCAGCGCGATCTCGCCACCGGCGGCGCGCACCGCGTCCGCGACGGCGCCGGGCAGCGTGCCGATACCGCCGTCGATGCCCATGAAGACCGGCCGGTCGGCGGGGAGGTCCCGGGCCGCCTCCGCGGCGCGTTCCTGGAGGGAGCGGACCCCGGCGATCAGGGACCGCTCGGCGCGGGCCGCCTCGAAGAGCTGCGGGACGGCGGCGCGCATCGAGATGCGGTAGGCGTCGCCCGCGTAGACGCCACCGAGCAGCGGCTCCACGAGCCGGTCGACGACCTCACGGCCGAGGCGCTCCGCCACGTACGCGCCGACCGCGACGTCCTCGCCGACGTCGGTGCGCTCCAAGGTCGCGTCGGCGGCGATGCGGTCGAGGCCCTCCGCCGAGATGACGCCGGAGGCCGCGAGCGGGGCGAGGTCGCCGGGGACGCCCATGACGTGGCCCTTGGGCATGGGGCGCAGCGCCCCGCGCGTCCAGAGGGTGGCGGAGGCGGTGGCGGGCGGCTGGAGGCGGTCTCCGAGGCCGACGGCGCGGGCGAGGTCCACGCCCTCGGGCCGCCGGGCCAGCATCGACTCGGCGCCCAGGTCGACGGGTACGCCGGCGATCTCCCCGGCCCGCAGCTTGCCGCCGAGCCGCCCGGACGCCTCCAGGACGGTCACCGCGGCGCCGCCTTCGAGGAGGCGGTGCGCCGCGGCGAGGCCGGCGATCCCGCCGCCGATGACGACCACATGGCGGCCGACTGCCCGGCCCGTACTGGTGTGCGCTGCGCTCATGCCCCCACTCTCTCAGAGCGCTCCGGACACCGGGACGTTGGCCGAGGACCCCGTTGACACCGCCCGGGGCCCGGCAAAGACTCGGGCGGGCGGCGGCCCGGCGCCCGCCCGCGCCGCTGCCGTCCCGCTCGGGCGCGTGCCCGGACGGCCCGGTGCCCCGGCTCCCCGGCTCCCCGGACAGCCCCCGACAGCGAGGACACCCTTGATGACCGAGCACCGCGCACGGGACGTCTACGTCGTCGACGCCGTACGGACCCCGGTCGGCGCGTACGGCGGGGCGTTGGCGGGCGTACGCCCCGACGATCTCGCCGCGCACGTCCTGGCGGCACTGGTGGCGCGCAGCCCCGAGCTGGACCCGGCGCTCATCGACGACGTCGTCCTCGGCGACGCGAACGGTGCCGGTGAGGACAACCGGAACGTGGCGCGCATGGCCGTGCTGCTGGCCGGGCTGCCGGACACGGTGCCCGGTGTGACGGTCAACCGGCTGTGCGGTTCGGGTCTGGAGGCCGTCATCCAGGCGGCGCGGGCCCTCGCGCACGGCGACGCGCACCTCGTGGTGGCGGGCGGCGTGGAGTCGATGAGCCGGGCGCCGTACGTCCTCGCCGCACCGGACCGCGGCTTCCCGACGGGCAACCAGGAGCTGTACTCCACGACGCCGGGCTGGCGGATGGTCAACCCGCGGATGCGCCCCGAGTGGACGGTCGCGCCGGGCGAGGGCGCCGAGAAGATCGCCGATCTGCACGGGATCACCCGCGAGCAGCAGGACGTGTTCGCGCTGGCCAGCCATCAGAAGGCGAGCCGCGCCTGGCGCGAGGGGCGCTACGACGCGGAGGTGGTGCCGCTGCCCGGGGTGGCGCTGGAGCGCGACGAGACGATCCGGGAGGCGCCCTCCCTGGAGGCGCTGTCCCGGCTGAAGCCGGTGTTCCGCCGCACCGGCGGGACGGTCACCGCCGGGAACTCCGCGCCGCTCAACGACGGCGCGGCGGCGCTGCTCCTCGCCGACGAGGAGGGGCTGCGGGCCACCGGCCGGGAACCGCTGGCCCGGATCGGCGCGAGCGCGGTGACGGGCGTGGAGCCGCAGTTCTACGGGCTCGGCCCGGTCGGCGCGGTGCGGCGGGCCCTGGAGCGCGCCGGGCGCGGCTTCGGCGACCTCGCGGTCTTCGAGCTGAACGAGGCGTTCGCCGCGCAGGCCCTGGGGTGCATCGGCCGCTGGCCGGAGCTGGACCCCACCCTCGTCAACCCACGCGGCGGCGCCCTCGCGATCGGCCACCCCCTGGGGGCGTCGGGCGCGCGGCTGGCCGGTGCGGTGGCCCACCAACTCGCGGCCCGCGGCTCCGGCACGGGCCTGGCGGCGCTGTGCATCGGGGTGGGGCAGGGGCTGGCGGTCGTCCTGGAGCGGTGAGGGAGCAGGCCGGTCCCGGGGCGGGCCGGGGCCTCGCGCCGGGGACCGGCCCGCCCCCAGGCGCAGGCCGCGCCCCGCCGTCCCGGCGTGGCCGTCGCGCTCCCCCGCCGTTGTCGGTGCCGGGCCGTAGCCTGGCTCAGGTGGGCTCGTGCGGGCGTTCCGCGGCGGGCACGGCGGACGGCGTGAGGGGCTTCCATGACGGAACGACTCGTGGTCATCGGCGGCGACGCGGCAGGCATGGCGGCCGCCTCGCAGGCCCGGCGGCTGAAGGGGCCCGGCGAGCTGGCCATCACCGCGTTCGAGCGCGGCCACTTCACGTCGTACTCCGCGTGCGGCATCCCGTACTGGGCCGGCGGCACGGTCGACGGCCCCGCGGCGCTGATCGCCCGTACGCCCGAGGAACACCGGGCGCGCGCCATCGACCTGCGGATGCGGACCGAGGTCACCGAGCTCGACCTGGAGCGCGGCCGGGTGCGCGCCCGGGCGCTGGACGACGGCGGCCGGGAGAGCTGGACGGACTTCGACAAGCTGGTGCTGGCCACCGGCGCCCGGCCGCTGCGTCCCCCGCTGCCCGGTATCGAGGCGCGCGGGGTGCACGGCGTGCAGACCCTCGACGACGGCCGCGCCCTGATCGACACCCTCACCGCGTCCCCGGGCCGCCGCGCCGTGGTGATCGGCGCCGGGTACATCGGCGTGGAGATGGCCGAGGCGCTGGTCCACCGCGGCTACGCGGTGACGGTGCTGGACAGGGGCGAGCAGCCGATGTCCACGCTCGACCCGGACATGGGCGCGCGGGTGCACGCCGCGATGTGCGACCTGGGCATCGAGACGGTGCGCCGCGCCGTCGTCACCGCCGTCCGCACCGACGACGAGGGGCGCGCCCGCGCGGTGGCCACCGAGGACGCGGAGTATCCGGCGGACGTGGTGGTGCTGGGGATGGGCGTCCGTCCGGAGACGACGCTGGCCGAGGCGGCGGGGCTGCCGCTCGGGGAGTCCGGCGGGCTGCTGACGGATCTGTCGATGCGGGTGCACGGCCGGGAGAACGTCTGGGCGGGCGGCGACTGCGTGGAGGTCCTCGACCTGGTGGCGGGCCACACCCGCCATCTCCCGCTCGGCACCCACGCCAACAAACACGGCCAGGTCATCGGCGCCAACGTCGCGGGCGGCTACGCCATCTTCCCCGGGGTGGTGGGCACCTCCGTCAGCAAGGTCTGCGATCTGGAGATCGCCCGCACCGGCCTCCTGGAGCACCAGGCCCGCGCGGTGGGCCTGGAGTTCGTGACCGTGACCATCGAGTCGACCAGCCGCGCCGGGTACTACCCCGACGCCCGGCCGATGCACGTGAAGATGCTCGCCGAGCGGCGTACGGGGCGGCTGCTGGGCGTGCAGATCGTCGGCCGTGAGGGCGCCGGGAAGCGGGTGGACATCGCGGCGGTCGCACTGACCGCAGGGATGACGGTGGAGCAGATGACCATGCTCGACCTGGGTTACGCGCCGCCGTTCTCCCCGGTGTGGGATCCGGTGCTGGTCGCGGCCCGCAAGGCCACGGCGGCGGTCCGGGCCACCGGGGTGTGAACACCCGGCGGCCCGGAGCGGCTCAGCGCGCGGTCTGCGTGTGGACGTACTCGACGAGGCGGGTCAGCGCGTCCGGGTCGGTGGCGGGCAGCACGCCGTGGCCGAGGTTGAAGATGTGGCCGTCGAGCCCGGCGGCCGCGTCCAGCACCTCGCGGGCCTTGATCTCCACCGCCTCGCGCGGGGCGAACAGCACGGCCGGGTCGAGGTTGCCCTGGAGCGCCTTGCCGGGGCCGACCCGCCGGGCCGCCTCGTCCAGCGGCACGCGCCAGTCGACGCCGACGACGTCCGCCCCGGCCTCGCCGAGCAGGCCCAGCAGCTCGCCGGTGCCGGCGCCGAAGTGGATCCGCGGCACGCCGTGGTGCGCGACCGCCTCGAAGACCTTCGTGGAGGCGGGCATCACCGAGCGGCGGTAGTCGGCGGGCGACAGCGCGCCGACCCAGGAGTCGAAGAGCTGCACGGCGCTCGCCCCGGCCTCGATCTGCACGGTGAGGAAGGCGGTGGTGATCACGGCGAGGCGGTCCAGCAGGTCGGCCCAGAGCTGCGGGTCGCCGTACATCAGCGCCTTGGTGTGCTCGTGGTTGCGGGACGGGCCGCCCTCGACGAGATAGCTGGCGAGCGTGAACGGCGCACCGGCGAAGCCGATGAGCGGCGTGGGCCCCAGCTCCTTGACGAGCATCCGCACCGCTTCGGTGACGTACGCGACGTCGCCGGGCTCCAGCGGACGCAGCCGGTCGAGGTCGGCGCGGGTGCGGATCGGGTTCTCGACCACGGGGCCGACGCCCGGCTTGATGTCGAGGTCGATGCCGATGGCCTTGAGCGGGACGACGATGTCGCTGTAGTAGACGGCGGCGTCGACGTGGTGGCGGCGCACCGGCTGGAGGGTGATCTCCGTGACCAGCTCGGGCCGCGTGCAGGAGTCGAGCATCGCGATGCCCGCGCGGACCTTGTGGTACTCGGGCAGCGACCGTCCGGCCTGCCGCATGAACCACACCGGGGTGTGCGGCACCGGCTCGCGCCGGCAGGCCCTGAGGAAGGCCGAGTCGTACGTTCCGGTCTGCTGCTGGCCCGTCGGGCGGTCGTTGTCGCTCACGCACGGAATCTTCGCATGCGGCGCCGGACACCTCCGAACGGGCGACGCGCGCACCGGGTGTCCTCCCCCTCCGCGGCGCCGCTACCGCCTACTCTTCCGGGCATGGCTGCGGCGCACGAACACCTCTCGGACAGCGCGGACGAGACCCCGATCCCCTTCCGACGAGCGGTCGAGTCGCTCCGCGCGGCTCGGCTGCGTCCCGAGATCGACCTCGATGTGATCCCCGCCCCGAAACGGCTCGCGCCGTACGCCGCCGCGCTGGAGGCCACGGTGGTCGAGCGGGGCGCGGGTCCGGACGGCGAGGACGCGGATCTGGCGGACGGACGGCTGGTGCTGTTGTACAACCCCGCCGGGCACGAGGCGTGGCAGGGCGCGTTCCGGGTGGTGACGCTGGCGCGGGCGGAGCTGGAGCCGGAGATGGGCGCCGATCCGCTGCTGCCCGAGGTGTCCTGGTCGTGGCTGACGGGCGCGCTGGACGCCCGCGCGGTGCGGTACGGCGAGGCGAGCGGGACGGTGACGCGGGCCGCCTCGCACCACTTCGGCGGTCTGGCGGCGCGGGAGCCGGCCACCCAGATCGAGATCCGCGCGTCGTGGACCCCGGCCGAGGGCCCCGGCGGCGTACCCGACGCGGGCGCGCACCTCGCGGCCTGGTGCGATCTGCTGTGCCAGGTCGCCGGCCTGCCCCCGGCGCCGCAGGAGACCGGTCCGCGCGGCGGTGTGGTGCCGCTCCCCCAGCGCCGGGGGGCACAGCCCCGCTGAACCGTCCCGCGCCGGGCGGCGAGGCTCCCGGCCCGGCCGCCCGGCGCCCACCGTTCACGACCGTCCGGCCACCGGGCCACGACCCCGGACCGAGGGCGTCGCACCACCCGGTGCGGCGCCCTCGCCCACGTCCGTGCGGCGCCCTCGCCCACGTCCGTGCCGCGCGCCCGGCCCCGTCCTCGCGCACCCTGCGCGGGAACAGGTGCGGCCGTTGATCACCCCGGTGTTCACGTATGATCGCTCATGCATCCGATTTGCCCGAATTGACACTAACTAAATCGTGATCGATGCCTAAAGTCCCCTCGGATTGCTGCCGAAGAGGTCAGTGACCCTTCACATACGGAACGTCCCGGCTCGCCCCTTGTAGCCGGTCACGTCCGTCCCGCCACTCCCCCAGGAGGCCCGGTGTCTGTTCTCCTCGAGCAACCTTCGAGCCTGGTCGCCTACCGCCCGAACAAGCCGACGGCCATGGTTGTCGTGGCCGACCCTCGCGTCCGCTCCACCGTCACCCGCCATCTGTGGGCCCTCGGAGTACGGGACGTGATCGAGGCGTCGTCGATCGCGGAGGCCCGCCCCCGCGTCGGCAACCCGCGCGACATCTGCGTTGCCGACGTCCACCTGCCCGACGGCTCCGGCCTGACGCTGCTCTCCGAGACCCGCGCCGCCGGGTGGCCCAACGGCCTCGCCCTGTCCGCCGCCGACGACATCGGCGCGGTACGCAACGCCCTCGCGGGCGGCGTCAAGGGCTACGTCGTCACCGGCACCCGCACCAACCTCGGCCTGCCGGGCCGCCCGGGAGCCGCGCCCATCGGCGCCCACGCCGCCCGTATGCAGCGCCGCCCGCCGGGCGCCCCTGGCCACCCGGGCGGCTACCGCGAGCTGTCGGGCCGGGAGGTCGAAGTGCTGCGGCTGGTGGCGGAGGGCCAGTCCAACAAGGCGATCGGCGTGTCGATGGGGCTGTCCGCCCTGACCGTCAAGAGCCACCTCGCCCGCATCGCCCGCAAGCTCGGCACCGGTGACCGGGCCGGAATGGTGGCTGTGGCGCTGCGCACCGGCATCATCCACTGATCCGTACCCCGACACATCGCCCGCCGAGGGAACGTTCCCCTCGACGGGCGATGCGCATACACAGATACCCTTGAGCGGTGACCGACGCCCAAAAGACCGCAGCAGACACGACACTGCGAGCAGCCGGAGACTCGCCTCCGGATTCCCGACCGGCGCCGGAACCCCTACTGGAGCCCCGTGAGGGCATCCCCCCGGTGACCGCCAGCAGTGACGCCCTCGCCGAGGTCGTCGCCGCCCTCGCGGCGGGCACCGGCCCCCTCGCCGTCGACGCCGAGCGTGCCTCGGGCTACCGCTACGGCCAGCGCGCCTACCTCGTCCAGCTGCGCCGCCAGGGCGCCGGCAGCGTTCTGATCGACCCGGTCGGCTGCCCGGACCTCGGCACGCTCGGCGACGCCGTCGCCGACACCGAGTGGGTCCTGCACGCCGCCACCCAGGATCTGCCGTGCCTGCGCGACATAGGGATGGTGCCGACCCGGCTGTTCGACACCGAGCTGGCGGGCCGCCTCGCCGGTTTCGCGCGGGTGGGCCTGGGCGCGATGGTCGAGAACGTCCTCGGCTACGCGCTGGAGAAGGGCCACTCCGCCGTCGACTGGTCGACCCGTCCGCTCCCCGACCCGTGGCTGCGCTACGCCGCGCTCGACGTCGAGCTGCTGGTGGACCTCCGCGACGCGCTGGAGGAGGAGCTGGAGCAGCAGGGGAAGCTGGAGTGGGCCCGGCAGGAGTTCGCCGCCATCGCCGGTGCTCCCCCGGCCCCGCCGCGCAAGGATCCCTGGCGCCGCACCTCCGGGATGCACAAGGTGCGCCGCCGCCGCCAGATGGCCGTCGTCCGCGAACTGTGGACGGTGCGCGACCGGGTGGCCCAGAAACGCGACGTCTCCCCGGGCAAGGTGCTCGGCGACTCCGCGATCGTGGAGGCGGCGCTGCATCTGCCGCCGAACGCCCATGCGCTGGCCGCGCTGCCCGGCTTCGGGCACCGGATGGGCCGCCGTCAGCTGGAGCAGTGGCAGGCGGCCGTGGACCGGGCGCGGGCGCTGCCGGACAGCGAACTGCCGCAGCCCGGCGCGCCGCTCACCGGCCCGCCGCCGCCCCGCGCCTGGGCGGACAAGGACCCGGTGGCCGCGGCGCGGCTCTCGGCGGCGCGGGCGGCGGTGACCGCGCTGGCGGAGGAGCTGAACCTCCCGCAGGAGAACCTCATCACGCCCGACACCGTGCGCCGGCTGTGCTGGGAGCCGCCCGCCGAACCGAACCCGGATGCCGTCTCCGCCGTCCTGGCCGGGCACGGCGCGCGTCCCTGGCAGGTCCAGCTGGTGACGCCGCTGCTCACCCAGGCGCTGACGGCGCACGGCGACTGACGGCACACCGCACCCCGGCGGCCTCATGGGCGCGCCGGGGTGCGGGGGCCGCTCCGGGCCGTACGGCGCCGGGGCCGCGGACCGGCGTACGGGCGTCAGTCCTGGCCGGTGTGTTCCTTCAGGATCCTGTTCTCCTTGGCGTCGACGTCGAAGGTCGTCTTCTTCCAGTCGGAGGTCGAGACGACGTCCACCTTCCAGACGGGCTTGCCGTGGTCGGCGCTCTCCAGCTCGATCGCCGCGACATCGCCCTTCTTCTTCGCCATCGCCGTCCTGGCAGCCATCGGGGCGGTGACCGTGGCGTCCCGCAGCCGCTTCGCCAGCGCCTTACGGTCCTCGGCCTTCTGCTGCGCGGCGACCGGCTTCCCGGCCCTCCCGGTGACCGCGTCGATGCGGACGGTGTGGGCGGTGCCGTCGGCCGCCGCCATCACCGTCTCCCATACGGGGTGGCCGGCGCCTCCGCCCTTCAGCTCGGTGGAGACGGGCTTGGTGTGCGGCACGGCGCCCGCCGCGGCGGTCAGCACCTGCGCGTAGTCAACCTTGGTCTTCGCGAAGAGCTCCTTGCGCTCTCTCTGACCCTTGGTCAGGTTCCGGCCGGGCGAGGCGTTCGGGGATCCGCCCGAGGAGGTGGCCGCCGCCGGGGACGCCACCTCGGGACTGTCCGGCGCACCGCTCACGCTCTTGCCCGCGCCGCTGCCGCAGCCCGCGAGGAGCGCACCGGCGGCGACGGCGCACACCGCTCCGAGCGCGCGGGGTCCCACGGGACGCCGCCGACCGCGCACCACCAGATCCTTACGCTTTGTGTTCATATGGGCACCTTATGTGCGCCTTTGACTGATCACATCCCCACGGCACCGGCACCCCCGCGATGTGACCTTCACCGCTCCGGGCGAGGGGGCTGTGCAGCATGGTTACCCGCAAGTAGCATGTCGGTGTGATGCGTCCCTCCGGGGGCGCCCCGCAGCAGTGCCATCCCGCACCTGGAGGAGAGCCAACGTGCCTCGTACCGCTAGGGACGTCGTCTTCGTCGACGGCGTCCGCACCCCGTTCGGCAAGGCGGGCCCGAAGGGCATCTACCACGAGACCCGCGCCGACGACCTGGTCGTCAAGTGCATCCGGGAGCTGCTGCGCCGCAACCCGGACCTGGACCCCACGAAGATCGACGAGGTCGCGCTCGCGGCGACCACGCAGATCGGCGACCAGGGCCTGACCCTGGGTCGTACCGCCGGCATCCTGGCGGGCCTGCCGCAGTCGGTGCCCGGCTTCTCCATCGACCGGATGTGCGCCGGTGCGATGACCGCCGTCACCAGCATCGCCGGTGGCGTCGCCTTCGGTGCGTACGACATCGCCGTCGCCGGTGGCGTCGAGCACATGGGACGGCACCCCATGGGTGAGGGCGTCGACCCCAACCCGCGGTTCGTCAGCGAGAAGCTGGTCGACCAGTCGGCGCTGTTCATGGGCATGACGGCGGAGAACCTCCACGACCGGCTGCCGCACCTGACCAAGGAGCGCGCCGACGCCTACGCCGTCCGCAGCCAGGAGAAGGCCGCGAAGGCGTACGCCAACGGCCAGATCCAGGCCGACCTGGTGCCGGTCTCGGTGCGCCGGACCAACGCCGAGGCGGGCGAGGTTGGTTGGGGTCTGGCCACCGCCGACGAGCCGATGCGGCCGGGCACCACGCTGGAGAACCTCGCCGGGCTGAAGACGCCGTTCCGCCCGCACGGCCGGGTGACCGCGGGCAACGCCGCCGGTCTCAACGACGGCGCGACCGCCTCGCTGATCGCCGCCGAGGACGTGGCGCGCGAGCTGGGCCTGCCCGTCAAGATGCGCCTGGTCGGCTACGCCTTCGCGGGCGTGGAGCCGGAGGTCATGGGCATCGGCCCCGTCCCGGCGACGGAGAAGGCGCTGGCCAAGGCCGGTCTGACCATCGACGACATCGGCCTGTTCGAGATCAACGAGGCGTTCGCCGTCCAGGTGCTCTCGCTGCTCGACCACTACGGCATCGCCGACGACGACCCGCGCGTCAACCAGTACGGCGGCGCCATCGCGTTCGGCCACCCGCTGGCCTCCTCCGGTGTGCGCCTGATGACGCAGCTGGCCCGCCAGTTCGAGGAGCAGCCGCACGTCCGCTACGGCATCACCACCATGTGCGTCGGCTTCGGCATGGGCGGCACCGTGATCTGGGAGAACCCGCACTTCGAAGGGGCAGGCAAGTGACCACCACCGCTGAGCTGTTGAAGGGCGCGGCCGCACTCTTCCCGGACGAGGTCGTCACCCAGGCGCATGTGCGCCACCTCGACCTGCCCAAGGGCGCGGGCCGCTTCGCGCTCATCACGCTGGACAACGGCCTGGACCACACCAAGCCGACCACCTTCGGCCCGCAGTCGCTCGCCCATCTGAACGTGGCGATCGACCAGGTCGAGAAGGAGGCCGCGGACGGCGGGATCGTCGGCGTCGGCATCACCGGCAAGCCGTTCATCTTCGCCGTCGGCGCCGACCTCAAGGGCGTCGAGCTGCTGAAGCGTCACGAGGACGCGCTGGCCATCGGCAAGGGCGGCCACGACGTCTTCACGCGGCTGTCGGGCCTGGCCGTGCCGACGTTCGCGTACTACAACGGCGCGGCGATGGGCGGCGGCGTCGAGGTCGGCCTGCACTGCTCGTACCGCACCGTCTCCAAGGCGCTGCCCGCGTTCTCGCTGCCCGAGGTCTTCCTCGGCCTGGTGCCCGGCTGGGGCGGCTGCGTGCTGCTGCCGAACCTGATCGGACCCGACCGCGCGGTCTCGGTCATCATCGAGAACTCGCTCAACCAGAACAAGCAGCTCAAGGGCCAGCAGGTCTTCGACCTCGGCATCGCGGACGCGCTGTTCGAGGGCGCGGACTTCCTGGAGCAGTCGCTGATCTGGACCGCCTCGGTGCTGACCGGCGAGACCGAGGTCGCGCGGCCCGAGCTGGACCGCGGGGCCGCCTGGGACGAGGCCGTGGCCCGCGGCAAGGCCGTCGCCGACGGCAAGGTGCACGGCGCGGCCCCGGCCGCCTACCGCGCGCTGGACATCATCGCGGCGGCGAAGAACGGCGACCGTCAGCAGGGCTTCGACGCCGAAAACGTGGCGCTCGCCGACCTGATCATGGGCGGCGAACTGCGCTCCGGGCTCTACGCGTTCCACCTCGTGCAGAAGCGCGCCAAGCGGCCCGCCGGCGCACCGGACAAGAAGCTGGCCCGCCCGGTCACCAAGGTCGGCGTCGTCGGCGCCGGTCTGATGGCCTCCCAGCTGGCGCTGTTGTTCGCGCGCCGCCTGGAGGTCCCGGTCGTCCTCACCGACATCGACCAGGCCCGGATCGACAAGGGCGTCGAGTACGTCCACGGCGAGATCGACAAGCTGCTGCTCAAGGGCCGCGTCAACCAGGACAAGGCGAACCGCCTCAAGGGCCTGGTGACCGGTCACCTCGACAAGGCCACCGCCTTCGGCGACGCGGACTTCGTCATCGAGGCCGTCTTCGAGGAGATGGGCGTCAAGCAGCAGGTGTTCGCCGAGGTCGAGGCGGTCGTCCCGGAGCACGCGATCCTGGCGACCAACACCTCCTCGCTGTCGGTCACCGAGATGGCGTCGAAGCTGAAGAACCCCGAGCGGGTCGTGGGCTTCCACTTCTTCAACCCGGTCGCGATCCTGCCGCTGCTGGAGATCGTCCGCGCCGAGAAGACCGACGACGCGTCGCTGGCCACCGCCTTCGCCGTCGCCAAGTCGCTGAAGAAGACCGCGGTGCTGGTGAAGGACGCCCCGGCGTTCGTCGTCAACCGCATCCTGACCCGCTTCATGGGCGAGATCCAGAACGTCATCGACGAGGGCACGCCCGTCGCCGTGGCGGAGAAGGCCGTCGAGCCGCTGGGCCTGCCGATGTCGCCGCTGGTCCTGCTGGAGCTGGTCGGCCCGGCGATCGGTCTGCACGTCTCCGAGACGCTGCACGGCGCGTTCCCGGAGCGGTTCACCGTCTCCCCGAACCTCAAGGCCGTCGTCGAGGCGGGCAAGCGCGGCTTCTACGTCTACTCCGCCGAGAACGGCTTCAAGCCGGAGCTGGACCCGGAGGTCGCCGCGCTGCTGAAGCAGGGCGACGCGGTGCTGACCGAGGAGCAGGTCCGCGACCGCGTGCTGGACGCCGTGGCGCAGGAGATCGGTCTGATGCTGGACGAGGGCGTCGTCGCCGAGGCGCAGGACATCGACCTGTGCCTGATCACCGGCGCGGGCTGGCCCTTCCACCTGGGCGGTATCACGCCGTACCTGGACCGCGCGGGCGTCTCCGAGCGGGTGACGGGCAAGAAGTTCCTGGCCCCGGGCCTGGCGAGCGTGCCCGCGTAGGGCACCTGGCAACACAGCGGCGCGGGTCGGCTCGGCGGAGCCGGCCCGCGCCGTCGTGCGTCCGCCGCGCCGCCCGGCACATGACAGGCTGGAGCCATGGATTCCTTGGTCATCGTCGATGCCGCGAACGTCGTCGGGTCGGTACCGGACGGCTGGTGGCGCGACCGGCGCGGCGCCGCGGAGCGGCTGCGGGACGGGCTGGCCGCGCGCGCGACCGCGGGCCTGCCCGGGTACGCCGAACCGCCGCTGGAGCTGGTGCTGGTGGTGGAGGGCGCGGCCCGGGAGGTGGCGTCCGTCGACGGGGTGCGGGTGGAGTCCGCGCCCGGCAGCGGCGACGACTGGATGGTGGAGCTGGTGGCGGCCGAGGGTGCCGGACGGGACTGCCTGGTGGTGACCGCCGACCGCGGTCTGCGGGCCCGCGTCGAGGCGTTGGGCGCGCGGGTGGCGGGCCCCCGCGCGGTCCGCGACGCCCGGGGCGGGGGCCGTCGGCCGGGGGTGTGAGGGGCGGCTGAGGGGCGGGGCGGCCCCCGCGTTGGGCAGACGGTCCGGCCTCGGCGCGGCCCCGCGCCCCGGCCGTCGACGCGGCCCCGCTACCCGGCCGTCGACGCGGCCCCCACGGCGGGCGGGCGGCCCGGCCGTCGAAGCCCCAACAAGCCTTCACCGTACGGGAGTTGTCTTCTCAGCCCCGCCCCGCACCACCGCCCGCCGCCGCCCTCCCCTCGGCCGCGATACGGCGCCCCAGACGGCTGTGCGTCCGCCCGTACATGGCGTAGACGACCATGCCGATCACCATCCAGGCGGCGAAGCGGAGCCAGGTCTCGGCGGGCAGGTTGAGCATCAGCCAGAGCGAGGCGAGCACCGACAGCACGGGGACCAGCGGGACCAACGGGGTGCGGAAGCCCCGGGGCAGGTCGGGCCGGGAACGGCGGAGCAGGATGACGCCGAGGGCCACGACGACGAAGGCGAAGAGCGTGCCGATGTTGACGAGTTCGGCGAGTTCGTTGATCGAGGTGAACCCGGCGACGACGGCGACGACCGCGCCCAGCAGGACCGTGGAGCGGTAGGGCGTGCCGAACGTGGGGTGCACCCGGGAGAAGAACTGCGGCAGCAGCCCGTCCCGGCTCATCGCGAAGAACACCCGGCTCTGGCCCAGCAGCAGGATCATGCAGACCGAGGTGAGGCCGACCGCCGCGCCGAAGCTGATGATCCCGGCGTAGAAGGGATGGCCGACGGATTTGAAGGCGTCGGCGAGCGGCGCGTCGGTCGACAGCTCGGTGTACTTCTGCATGCCGGTGACCACGATCGACACCGCGACGTAGAGGAAGGTGCAGATGGCGAGGGAGCCGAGGATGCCGCGGGGGACGTCACGCTGCGGGTGGCGGGTCTCCTCGGCGGCGGTGGCGACGATGTCGAAGCCGATGAAGGCGAAGAAGACGACGGCGGCGGCGGCGAAGATGCCCATGACGCCGAAGTGGGACGGGGTGAAGCCGAAGAGGAGCTGGGAGAGCGGGGCGGCGTAGCCGCTCTCCCCCACGTGCGGGCGGGTGGGCGGCAGGAACGGCCGGTAGTTCTGGCCGCTGATGAAGAACGCCCCGGCGATGACGACGAGCAGCACCACCGTCACCTTGATGGCGACGATCACATTCGTCACCCGGGACGACAGCTTCATACCGAGCACGAGGATGGCCGTCAGCACCAGGACCAGGATGCAGGCGAGGAGGTCGAAGCCGAACATGCCGCCCTGGGTCCCGGAAAGCGCGGCGGGCAGATGCCAGCCCGCGGAGTCCAGCAGCGAGCGGACGTAGCCGGACCAGCCGACGGCGACCACCGCGCAGCCCAGCGCCAGCTCCAGGACCAGGTCCCAGCCGATGATCCAGGCGGGGAACTCACCGAGCGAGGCGTACGAGAAGGTGTACGCGGACCCCGCGACCGGGACGGTGGAGGCGAACTCCGCGTAACAGAGCGCGGCGAGGGCGCAGACCACACCGGAGACGACGAAGGAGAGGGCGACCGCCGGGCCCGCCTGCTCCTTCGCGATCTTGCCGGTGAGGACGAAGATGCCGGTGCCGATGACGACACCGACGCCGAAGACCGTCAGGTCCAGCGCCGACAGGGATTTCTTGAGCGCGTGCTCCGGCTCCTCGGTGTCCTCGATGGACTGCTCGACGCTCTTCGTCCGGAACACCCCGCGGTCGCGGCGTGACCGGGCGCCTGGGCCCTGCTGTGTGCTCATGGGCGAACCTCCGCCTGGACGACCCTCACCACTCACCTGAACTGGCAGATTCTCTGCAACACAGACAAATCGTCAGGGGTGGCGGGCCCGGGCGGCGGCGATTCACCCTATGGAGCGCGGCGGCGGGCAAACGGATGGGCCGGTCGGCGCACCCGGAGGTGGCCGGCCGGCCCGTATCGCGCGGGGCGGGTGCGGGTCAGTCGCCCGCGATCTCCGCCGGGCGGGGCGCGCCCGCGGCGCTGGCGGACGCGCCCTCGAACCGGCCGTCGAGCTTGGCCACCAGGCCGGTGACCTGACGGGCGATGTCCGGCGCGGTCAGCCCGATCTCGGCCATGACCTCCTTGCGGGAGGCATGGTCGAGGAAGCGCTCGGGGATGCCGAAGTCGCGCAGCGGGAGGTCCACGTCCGCGTCGCGCAGCGCCTGCGCGACCGCCGCGCCGACGCCGCCGGTGCGGATGTTGTCCTCGACGGTGACGACGACGCGGTGCTCGGCGGCGAGGCCGGGCAGCGCCGGGTCGACCGGCTTGACCCAGCGGGGGTCGACGACGGTGGAGGAGATGCCCTGCTTGTCGAGGAGGGCGGCGACCTCCAGGCACATCGGGGCGAGCGCGCCGACCGAGACCAGCAGCACATCGGGGCGTCCGACGACCGCCACCGGGGCGCGCAGCACGTCCATGCCGCCGACCGTGCCGACCGCCTCGACGGCCGGGCCGACCGCGCCCTTGGAGTAGCGCACCACGGTCGGGGCGTCGTCGACCTCGACGGCCTCCCGCAGCTGCGCGCGGACCTGGTCGGCGTCGCGCGGTGCGGCGATGCGCAGCCCGGGCACGATCTGGAGGAGCGACATGTCCCACATGCCGTTGTGGGAGGCGCCGTCGGTGCCGGTGATGCCGGAGCGGTCGAGGACGAAGGTGACGCCGCACCGGTGCAGCGCGACGTCCATCAGCACCTGGTCGAAGGCGCGGTTGACGAAGGTCGCGTAGAGCGCGAAGACCGGGTGCAGGCCGCCGGTGGCCAGGCCCGCGGCGGAGACCGCGCCGTGCTGCTCGGCGATGCCGACGTCGTAGATGCGGTCGGGGAAGGCGGCGGCGAACTTCTTCAGGCCGACGGGCTGGAGCATCGCGGCGGTGATCGCGACGATGTCCTCGCGCTCGTGGCCGAGCTTGACCATCTCCTCGCCGAAGACGGAGGTCCAGTCGGCGCCGGACGCGGCGACCGGCAGGCCGGTGTCCGGGTGGATGACGCCGATGCCGTGGAAGCGGTCCGCCTCGTCCTGCTCGGCGGGCTCGTAGCCGCGGCCCTTCTCGGTGAGGCAGTGGACGATCACGGGGCCGCCGAAGCGCTTGGCGCGCTGGAGCGCCGACTCCAGCGCCTCGATGTCGTGGCCGTCGATCGGGCCGACGTACTTCAGGCCCAGGTCCTCGAACATGCCCTGCGGGGCGATGAAGTCCTTGAGGCCCTTCTTGGCGCCGTGCAGCGTCTCGTAGAGCGGCTTGCCGACGACCGGGGTGCGCTCCAGCAGGTCCTTGCCGCGGGCGAGGAACTTCTCGTACCCGTCGGTGGTGCGCAGCGTGGCGAGGTGGTCGGCGAGGCCGCCGATGGTCGGCGCGTAGGAGCGCTCGTTGTCGTTGACGACGATGACCAGCGGGCGGTCCTTGGCGACCGCGATGTTGTTGAGCGCCTCCCAGGCCATACCGCCGGTCAGCGCGCCGTCGCCGATCACCGCGACGACGTGGTCGTCCTTGCCGCGGACCTGGTTGGCCTTGGCCAGGCCGTCGGCCCAGCCCAGGACCGTCGAGGCGTGACTGTTCTCGATGACGTCGTGCTCGGACTCGGCGCGCGAGGGGTAGCCGGAGAGGCCGCCCTTGGCGCGCAGGCGGCCGAAGTTCTGGCGGCCGGTGAGCAGCTTGTGGACGTAGGACTGGTGTCCGGTGTCGAAGAGGACGCGGTCCTTCGGGGAGTCGAAGACCCGGTGCAGGGCGAGGGTCAGCTCCACCACACCGAGGTTGGGGCCGAGGTGACCGCCGGTCCGGGCGACCGCGTCGACGAGGAAGGTACGGATCTCCCCGGCGAGCTGCCCGAGCTGCTGCGGCGTGAGCCGGTCCAGGTCGCGTGGTCCTTCGATACGGGTCAGCAACTCCCGTCCGTCTCCGGCCACCGCCCCGGCCTGGCGCGCTTCGCGCGGCACCTTCTGCACTGTGCCTCCCTGCTTGTCGAGCTTCGAAACTGGTCGAGGTTGCTGATCAGCCGAGTCTAATGTTCCGGTGCCCGCCGCGACCTTCGGGCCTCGCGATGTATGTCACTCGGGTGACCCGTCGGATTCGGCCAACCGCCGGACGTGCGGCGGCCCCCACCGGAAGGTGCCTGGTGGGGGGGCCGCTACGGACGGTACGGCCGGGGCTCAGGTGCGTCCGGCGGTCTTCTGGGTGCGGCGGGAGAGCGAGTCGATGACGACCGCCGCGAGCAGCACCGCACCGGTGATCATGTACTGGATCTCACTGGCCATGCCGAGGAGGTTCAGACCCTGCTGAATCGACTGGATCACGAGCATGCCCAGCAGCGCGGACCAGATCTTGCCGCGGCCGCCGAAGAGGCTGGTGCCGCCGATGACCGCCGCGGCGATCACATTCATCAGGGTGTTCCCGGCGCCGAGGTTCTTGGTGGCGCCGCCGGAGAGGCTGGCGATGAAGAGGCCGCCGAAGGCCGCCAGCATGCCGGAGACCGCGAAGACCGTGACGCGGATCCGGTTGACGTTGATACCGGCGCGGCGGGCCGCCTCCGCGTTGCCGCCGACCGCGAAGATCTGCCGCCCGTAGGACGTGCGGCGCACCACGAAGTCCGCGAGGACGAGGACGGCGAGGAAGAGCACCAGGGCCAGCGGCAGACCGCGGGCGCCGGCCGGTTCGTTCAGGACGTAGGCGACGGCGAAGGCGAGGACCGCGACGACGCCGGTGCGCAGCGCGATCTCGCTCGCCGGGCGGGACGGCAGCGCCGCGGCCCGGCGGCGGCGCGCCTCCCACAGCAGCGATCCGGCGTACGCGAGGACGGCGACGAGGGCGAGGCCGTAGGCGGCGGCCTTGTCCTCGAAGTAGTAGCCGGTGAGGTTCTCCACCACGCTGCCCGAGGGCGTGTTGATGGAGCCCTCCTTGCCCATCAGCCAGATCTGCAGGCCGCTCCAGCCGAGGAAACCGGCGAGCGTAACGACGAACGCGGGGACGCCGACCTTGGCGAAGAAGAAGCCGTGCAGGGTGCCGATGGCGGCGCCCGCCGCGACGGCGAGGAGGACGGCGAGCCAGTCGCCGACGCCGTGGGTGACGCTCAGCACCGCCCAGACGGCCGCGCCGACACCGGCGACCGAGCCGACGGAGAGGTCGATCTCGCCGAGCAGCAGCACGAAGACGATGCCGACGGCCATGATGCCGAGGCCCGAGGTGTAGACGCCGATGTTGGCGAGGCTGTCGGCGGAGAGGAAGGCGCTGTTCTTCAGCTGGAAGACGACGGCGATGACGAGCAGGCCGACGACGACCGGCAGCGACCCCAGCTCACCGCCGCGCAGGCGGCGGGCGAACTCGTCCAGATACCCGGCGAAGCCCTGTTCGCGGACGAGGAGGCGGGGGTCGACGGCGGCCGGGGCGGCGGGCGTCTCGGCGGGCTCCGGCTCCGTGGCGTCCGCCGTCTTCTTGGTGAGGTCACTCATCGCGCCTCCTCCTTCCTGCCCTGCTCGGTACGTGCCTTGCGGCGGGTGACGGCGTTGTCCGAGGCGCCGGTGATGGCCGCGATGATCTCTTCGTGCGAGGTCGTGGCGACGTCGAAGACACCGTTGTTGCGGCCGAGGCGGAGCACCGCGACGCGGTCGGCGACGGCTTGGACATCGGCCATGTTGTGGCTGATGAGGATGGTGCCGAGGTTCCGCTCGCGCAGCCGCTCCACGAGGTCGAGGACCTGGGCGGTCTGCTCGACGCCGAGCGCGGCGGTCGGTTCGTCGAGGATGACGACCTTCGGCTCGCCGATCAGGGCGCGGGCGATGGCGACGACCTGCCGCTGACCGCCGGAGAGCGCCGCGACCGGGATCCGGACGCTGGGGATCCGGATGGACAGGGTGTCCAGCAGCTCCTTGGCGCGCTTCTCCATCGCGATCTCGTCCAGGACGCCCGCGCCGCGCAGCTCGTTGCCGAGGTAGAGATTGGCGACGACGTCGAGGTTGTCGCAGAGCGCGAGGTCCTGGTAGACGGTGGCGACGCCCAGCTCCTGGGCGTCGTGCGGCTTGGTGATGCGGACCGGCGCGCCCTCCCACTCGATGGTGCCGTCGTCGACCGGGTGCACGCCCGAGATGGTCTTGACGAGGGTGGACTTACCGGCGCCGTTGTCGCCGACCAGGGCGACCACCTCACCGGGGTGGATCTCCAGCGTGACGTCGGTGAGCGCCTGGACGGCGCCGAACCGCTTGGAGACCTTGCGCAACGCCAGCACGGGCGTAGCGGACACGGACATCATCTCCTTCGCCGCCTTCACAGGGGCGGGACGGTGGTGCGGGGGCACCGGGTTCTGCGAGGGGGGTGGGGGTGCGGCGGGACACCGGGGTACCGGCGGAGGCACCGGCCACGCCACGCGGGCGGGGCCGGTGCGGCGGCACGGGGCCGGCGGCATGAGGCCGGCGGCACGGGGCCGTGGCGGCGGTCCGCCCGAGGCCCGGATCCGGCGGCCGGTGCCGCCACCCGCGCCCCGGGCCGACCGGGCCGACCGGGCCGACCGGACGGGCTACTTGATACCGGCCGCCTCGCACGCCGCCTTCACGTCGGCGGTGCAGATCTGGCTCGCCTTGTAGACCTTGTCCTTGATGATCGTGTCCTTGACGTTGTCCTTGGTCACGACCTGCGCGTCGTAGAGCTTCGCCGGGATGCCCTTGACGTCGCCGCTGAGGCTGTCGACCTTGGCGGGCGCCAGCGCGCCGATCTTCTCGCCCTTGAGGAGCTTCACCGCGATCTCGGCGGTGGCGTCCGCCTGCGGCTTGATCTGCTTGTAGATGGTGAACGCCTGCTCGCCCTTGAGCACGCGCTGAAGGCCCGCCAGCTCGGAGTCCTGGCCGCCGACCGGGACCTTGACGCCCTGCTGCTTGAGGGCGGTGATCGCGCCGCCCGCCTCGCCGTCGTTGGCGGCGTAGACGCCCTGGAAGCCGTCCTTGCCGAGCGAGTCGATGGCCGCGCTCATCTTCTTGTTGGCCTCGTCCGAGGACCAGTCGGGGATGTCCTGCTCGTAGACGATCTTCTTGACCTGCTTGTCGAGGACGGTGTGCGCGCCCTTCTTGAAGAACGGCGCGTTGGCGTCGGTCGGCGAGCCGTTGATCATCACGACGTTGCTCTTCTTCGCGTCACTGCCGAGCGCCTTGACCAGCGCCTCGCCCTGGAGGCGGCCGATCTTCTCGTTGTCGTAGGAGACGTACGCGGAGATCTCGCCCTCGGCCAGCCGGTCGTACGCGACGACCTTGACGCCCTTCTTGGCCGCCTGGTCGACCCAGGACTTGGTGGCCTTGTAGTCGACCGGGTCCAGGATGATCACCTTGACGCCCTGGGTGATCAGCGCGTCGAACTGCTTCTTCTGGGTCTCGGTCTCCTGCGCCGCGTTGTTGTACTTGACCTCGCAGTCGGCGCACAGCGCATGGATCTTCGCCTCCATGAGCGGCCGGTCGAAGGTCTCGTAGCGGGTGGTCTTGTTCTCCGGCAGCAGCAGGCCGATGGTCTTGCCGTCCCCGCCCGCGGCCTTGTCGCCGTCACCCGCCTTGCCGCAGGCGGCCACCGAGAGGGCCATCGAAACGGCGGCGGTGCCTATGACGGCGCGACGCGTCCAGACATTCATGTGAGCTTGCCTCCCTGACGAGGCCGCGTGGCGGGTGGCGCAGGGGGGTGAGCGTAGAACGGGCCGCCGCGGCGCGCGGCAAGGGATTTTGGTTAGAAGTAGTGAACACGTGTGCGA
>NZ_JBHYGX010000005.1:151714-186751 GCF_042739975.1 Streptomyces sp. NPDC059080 | reverse complement strand
GTCTCGGGGGCCCGCGCGCTCAAATTTTTTATGGACGTCCCCCACCCGCCCGGCGCGGGCCCGGGGGGGGGGGGGGGGGGCGACTAAAACGCGCCCCCCCCGCCCGCCGTCAAGGAGTAAATCCTTAACGAGATGACAACGGTGCCATACGTTAGGTGCCTGAAGTCAGCCGCACGTCAGCCACCGTGCGTACGCCGGGGGTTCTCAGGCGGACGCGGCGCCGTGGGCGGCCTGCGCGCCGTCCAGCAGGGTGGCGTCGCCCATCTCGCTGAGCACCAGCGCGAGCGCCCCGAGCACCTCGGCGCGGCCGCCCAGCATGCCGGGCACCACGCCCAACTGCCGCGCCGCGCTGGGGATCGCGTACCGCGACACCGACTCGCGGATCGGCCCGAGCACCAGCTCCCCCGCCTCCGCGAGATCGCCGCCGAGCACCACCCGGCTCGGGTTGAGCAGATTGCAGAGGTTGGCGACGCCGCTGCCGACATGACGGCCCACGTCCGCGATGACCCGGCGGCACCCGGGGTCGCCCTCGCGGGCCAGCTCCACCACGCGCGCCATCGTCAGGTCCGGGCCGTGGCTGGGCTGGAGCAGCGGCAGGACGTAGCGGGCCGCGGTGAACGTCTCCAGGCAGCCACGGTTGCCGCAGCGGCAGACCGGCCCGGACTCGTCCAGCGTGATGTGGCCGATCTCGCCCGCCGTGCCGCCCGGGCCGCGGTAGATCCGCCCGCCGATGACCAGCCCGGCGCCGACCCCGCTGGCGACCTTGATGTACGCCAGGTCGGCGGCGCCCCGTCCGCTGCCCCACACCAGCTCGCCCAGGGCGCCGAGGTTGGCGTCGTTGTCGACGTGGACGGGGACGCCGAGGCGCCCGGACAGCTCCGCGCCCGGGTTGGTGCCCGTCCAGCCCGGCAGGATCGCGGTGGAGCCGAGGGTGCCCGATTCGACGTCGATGGGGCCGGGCACGCCGAGACCGACGCCGATGACCTTGTCGGGGGCGATGCCGGTCGCCTCGACGAGCCTGGCGACCAGCCGTTCGGCGCGGCCGAGGCCCTCGGCGGCGGAGGCGTCCACGTCGATCGGCTCGGCGTCCTCGGCGAGCACCTGGTGGGCGAGGTTGCCGACCGCGACCCGCAGATGGGAGTGGCCGAAATCGATGCCGACGACGATGCCCGCGTCGCCGGAGAGGGACACGCTGCGGGCCCGGCGGCCCCCGGCGGAGGTGGGCGTCACCTCCACGGTGCCGCCGTCCTTCAACTCACGAACGATATTCGAGACGGTGGCCGCGGACAGCCCCGTGCTCCGGGCGATCTCCGCCTGGGTGAGCGAGCCCGCCATGCGCACCGCGCGCACGACCCGCTCCAGATTGGCCCGGTGCAGCGAGGACTGCGACCCCGGAGTCTCCATCGGCTCATCCACTCCCGCCTGAGGCGTGCGGCACGACGACCGCCCGCCGGGCCGGACCACACCAGCGGGGCCCGGCTTGTCTCCAACATGTGAATCTAAGCTGAGCCGTACGGATCACCTCCCGTCAAGTCCTCGACCGCGGCCACGAGGGATGACGGGACAGCCCTCAGGGGCGGGACGGGCGCGCCGGCGCGGTCGGTGCACCGCGGCGGACGGGTGCCCGCGCCGGAGCGGACGGGCCCCCCGGGGCACCCGCGTGACACGCGAAGGCCCCGCGTCCCGTGGAGGCGGCGCGGGACCTTCGGAGCCCGGGCGGCTACTTGAGCGCGCCGGCGGTGAGACCGGCGACCACCTGCCGCTGGAAGATGATGTACGCGGCGAGCACCGGCAGCATCGCGATGGTCAGCCCGGCGAAGAGCCCCGACCAGTCGCCCTTGTACCCCTGGCTGACCGCGAGCGCCACCAACCCCTGGGTGAGCATCTTCTTGTGCGGATCACCGACGTTGAGCACCGTCGGCAGCAGGTACTGGTTCCACTGCCCCAGGAAGTTGAAGATCCCGACGCTGATCAGACCCGGCTTCGCCATCGGCAGCATGACCTGGAAGAACGTGCGGGTGTGGGAGGCGCCGTCGATGAGCGCCGCCTCCGCCACGGAGGTCGGCAGCGTCTTGAAGAACCCGCTGAGGAAGAAGACGGTGAACGGCAGCGAGTACGCGATGTAGACGCATATCAGCCCGTGGTACGTGTCCAGCAGCGCCATGTTCTTCATGACGAAGAAGAGCGGCACCAGCGCCAGGATGACCGGGAAGCCCATGCCGCCGACGAAGAGGAAGTAGATGACGCGGTTGCCGGGGAAGTCGAAGCGGGCCAGCACATAGGCCGCCATCGAGCCGAGCACCATCGTGCCGATCAGCGAACCGCCCACCACGATCAGCGAGTTGAAGAAGTACTCGCCCATGTTCGCCTTCTCCCAGGCGCGCACCCAGTTGTCGGGGTGCAGCACGGACGGCAGGCTCCAGGGCGAGCCGAAGATCTCCGCGTCGTCCTTGAAGGAGGAGACCACCGCCCACAGCAGCGGCATGGTGACCAGCAGGCCCCAGATCACCAGGACACCGTGGGAGAAGACGTTCAGCACGCCGCCCTCGCCGCCGCGGCGCCCCGCGCGGCCCGGCCCGTCCTTCGGCGCGGCGCGGCGGGCGGCGGGTTCGGTCTGCGTACCCATTCAGAACTCCAGTCGCTCGCGTCGCCCCAGCCGCATCACGACGGCCGAGAAGACGAGGGTGACGATCAGCAGGGAGACGCCGATGGCGGTCGCGTACCCGGCCTGACCGTCGCGGAAGGTCCGCTGATAGACGTAGAGCGGCAGGACCTCGGTCGAGTAGTCGGGGCCGCCCGGGCCGACGCTCATGATCTGCACGAAGGCGAAGGCGGAGACGTCCAGGGCGAGAATTCCCATGTAGATCCAGCCGGTCTGCACGGTGTCCCACAGCAGCGGCAGGGTGATCCGGAAGAACGTGTTCACGCGGTTCGCGCCGTCCAGCAGCGCGGCCTCGTAGAAGTCCTTGGGAATCGAACTCATCCCGGCCGAGAACAGCACGACATAGAAGCCGACATTGGCCCACACCATCGCGCCCATGACGCACCACAGCGCGAGCTGCGGATCGCCCAGCCAGTTCGGCTGCACCCCGTCGAGGCCGAGGGCGCCGAGAAAGGCGTTCAGGGCGCCGCTTTCCGGGTTGTACGCGAACTGGAAGAGCAGTGCGACGATCGGGACGGACAGCACCTGCGGGAAGAAGTAAATGATCTTGTAGGCGCCGGATCCGCGCACGCCGCCGATGACCGCCTTCTTCCGGCGGCGGCCACCGACGTTGAGCATGAACGCGAAGAACAGCCCGAGGCTGAGCGTGACGACCGGGAGCAGCAGCAACAGCGTCACGCTGTTTCCCACCGCCGCCCAGAACACGGAGTCCTTCAAGAGGCGTACGTAGTTGTCGAAGCCGACCATCCGCAGGTCCGGGCTCAGGCCCGTCCAGTCCGTGAGGGAGTAGTAGATGGCCTGCACGAAGGGCGAGATCACGAAGACCGCGTAAATCGCCAGCGGAATGATCAGGAATCCCGCGATGAAACGGTATTTACCGTGCTGCATGACTGCCGGTCCCGTTCTTGCGCTGCGGATGGTGCCGGTTTCTCGTTCCCCTCATGGGTCAGCGCTTGTACTTGGTGACGCTGGAGTCCGCGCGGGTGTCATCCGCGTACTTCTGGATCTTCTTGATCGCCTCGTCGGGCCTCATCCGGCCGGCCATCATCTCGCCGATGGCACCGACGCCGATCTTTTCCTTCTGCAACGCGACATACCAGTCCTGGAGCCGGGGATTGAGGACGTTCTTTCCGGCCTTTTCCAGCACGGCCTGCGCGGAGGCGAGTCCCGGCGGCAGCTCGACGCCGTCCGTTCCGCCGTCGAGCGAGGTCAGCGAGGAGACCTGCCTGATGAAGTTCTGCGCCGCCTTTTTGCCGAGCATGACGCGCAGCAGTTCCATACCGCCCTCGGCGTTGTGCGCCTGCTTCGGGACGATGTACGGCTCGCCGCCGGACGCCCAGAGGGTGCCGTAGGGCATCTTGTCCGCGGCGGAGAGGCTGGACGGGGCGCCGACCGCGAGCTGGAAGTGCGGGTCCTGGGCGATCTGCTTGGCGGATTCGTTCTCCACCCAGGAGCCGTTGGGGATGAACAACGCCTTCCCCTCGGCCCAGGCGTTCTGCGACTGGAGGTGGTCGAGACCGGGCGAGCCCTTGAGGATGTAGCCCTTGCGGTACAGCTCGTAGTACGCCTCGAACGCGGCCCTGACCGCCGGGTCGTGCCAGGCGTTCGGCTCCAGGTTGTCGATCCGCCGCAGTACCTCCGGGCCACCGATCTTGCCGATGAACGGGTAGAGGGAGAACGGGAAGTAGTACGGGTACTTACCCGGGTAGGTCCACCCGGCTATGCCCCGCTTCTTGGCCTTCGCGCAGAGCGCGAGCATATCGTCCCAGGTCTCGGGGTATTCCGCGTCGAGTTTCGCGAGATTCCCTCTCGAATACCACACGCCGTAGACGGTGTACGCGTAGTAGAGAATCCAGGTCTCCTTGCCGCCAAACTGCCCCATTTCGACGACACCGAGACGCAGGGTCTCGCGCACCTTCTTGGCCGGGTCGTCGATCGACGGGGCGTCGAGGAGGGCATTGAGATCGGTCAGCTGGTCCTTGCTGACGAGGGTGCCGAAATCCATCTGTTCGGCGCCGGAGTTGTCGACGAGGTCCGGCGGGTTACCGCCGTTGAAACGCGGCTGAAGTGTCGACTGGATCTTCTGCGTGGAGGTCAGCTTGGCCTTTCCGGCGGCCTTCGGAAATGCCTTGGCGTATTCCGCCAGCGCGTTCTTGGCGTAGGCGTCGCCGAAGCCGCCGTCGAAGATGACGACATCCAGACCGGCGCTGTCGTTGACGGCGAGCGGATTCTTCGCCGACTTGATGCCCTTAGCCGCCTTGTCGCCGCCGCCACCGCCGGAGCTGGCGCAGGCGGAAAGGAAACTCATGGCGGGGAGCGCGACGATTCCCATGGCCGCTGCCCGCTTGACCAGATCGCGCCGGTTGAATTCCGAGGTGGATCCCATGCTCAAGTCCTCGCCTTCTTCAGGACTCAGGCGGTGCACGACATTCCCCGGCACCGCAGGTCGTCAGATGGAGCTGAGTGGTACGGGATGTGCTCCGGGCGTGCCAGGGAACCGCGGACGCATTCGGCCATCCGCATTTCCCCCCGGATCCACGGTCACTGACGGACCGTTCGGACGCCGACAGGTATAGTCCACTTTCGGGTGACGGGGCAAGATCGAATGCGCTGTTCCTCACTCTCTTTCCCGAGTTGAGACCTGCTCCGACCGGATGAGCGCACCCCGGCCCGCACCGTTCCGCACCACGGCGCGCACTCCGGCCCGTACGCCGCCTCCCTCACCCTTGACACCCACCGAACCGCCCTCCTTACTTGATCTCTGCACACTCCAACTGACAACGATGTCAACCCCGTCGAGAGGCTCGCGTGCGGATCGGACACCGGCACCACCCGCTACGAACGCTCGCCCGCCCCACCGCGCTGGTGGCGGCCGCGCTGCTCACCGTCACCGCCTTCGGCCCGGCGGCCCAGGCCACGCCACCCCAACGGCCGTCCGCAGCAGGGGGGTTCAGCTCCTCCTTCGAACCGGGGCAACCGGCGCCCGACTGGACCGACACCGCCGACCAGGACCCCGACGGCCACCCCAGAACGGACGGGGTCACCCCGCCGTCCGGCCCCGCCGCCCCGGGCATGATCACCCGCACCGGCACCGGGCCCGAGGCCACCCCGACGTCCAAGAACGGCGCCGGGTTCTCCGGCCGTCACGCCCTGGAGTACGCCGGTACCCACACCGCGTCCGGCCGCGGCTACGCGTACAACAAGGTCTTCGCCGTCCACACGCCCGTCACCGCGGACACCACGCTCTCGTACAAGATCTTCCCGGAGATGGCCACGGCCGATCCGGACTACCCCGCCACCCATGCCGCGGTGGATCTGGCCTTCACCGACGGCACCTACCTCAGCGATCTGGGCGCCACCGACCAGTACGGGGCGCCCCTGACGCCGCGCGGCCAGGCCGATGCCCGGATGCTCTACGTCAACCAGTGGAACGCGCGCACCGCCCGCATCGGCGCGGTGGCCGCCGGGAAGACCGTCGACCGGATCCTCGTCGCGTACGACGCGCCGCGCGCACCGCGCAAGGCCCCGGCGTTCCGCGGCTGGATCGACGATCTCACCCTCGGCCGGAGGGCCCCCGAGAAGCCGCGCGCGCATCTCTCGGACTACGTCCGGACCACCCGTGGCACCCTCTCCAGCGGCAGCTTCTCGCGCGGCAACACCTTCCCGGCGACCGCCGTTCCGAACGGCTTCACTTTCTGGACGCCGGTGACCGACGCGGGCTCGACGAGCTGGCTCTACGAGTACGCCCGCAGGAACAACGCCGACAACCTCCCCACCCTCCAGGCGTTCGCCGCCAGCCATGAGCCCAGCCCCTGGATGGGCGACCGGCAGACGTTCCAGGTCATGCCGTCCACCGCGGCGGGCACGCCGGACGCCTCGCGCACCGCCCGCGCGCTGCCGTTCCACCACGAGAACGAGACGGCCCGGCCGCACTACTACGGCGTGACGTTCGACAACGGCCTCAAGGCGGAGATCGCCCCCACCGACCACGCCGCCCAGATGCGCTTCACCTTCCCCGGCGACGACGCGAGCCTGATCTTCGACAACGTCAACAACAAGGGCGGCCTCACGCTCGACATGAAGCACGGAACCGTCAGCGGCTACTCCGACGTCAAGAGCGGCCTGTCCACCGGCGCCACCCGCCTCTTCGTCCACGGCACCTTCGACGCGCCCGTCATCAAGGGCGGACGGCTCGACGGGGGCGGCGGCAAGGACGTCACCGGCTATCTGCGCTTCGCTCCCGGCAAGGACCGGACGGTGACACTGCGGCTCGCCACCTCCCTGATCGGCACCGCCCAGGCGAAGGCCAACCTCGACCGGGAGATCCCCGCCGGGACGCCGTTCGCCACCACCGAGCGCCGCGCCCAGGCGCAGTGGGACGGCCTGCTGGGCCGCGTCGAGGTCGAGGGCGCGACCGGCGACCAGCTGACCACCCTCTACTCCAACCTCTACCGGCTCTACCTCTACCCCAACTCCGGTGCGGAGCAGGTCGGTTCGCGCACCCGCTACGCCAGCCCGTTCTCCCCGCCGGTCGGCGAGTCCACCCCGACCCGCACCGGCGCGAAGATCGTCGACGGCGCGGTCCATGTCAACAACGGCTTCTGGGACACCTACCGCACCGCCTGGCCCGCCTACGCGCTGCTCACCCCCGGCCGGGCCGGAAAGCTGGTCGACGGCTTCGTCCAGCAGTACAAGGACGGCGGCTGGACCTCGCGGTGGTCATCGCCCGGCTATGCGGACCTGATGACGGGGACCAGCTCGGACGTGGCGTTCGCCGACGCGTACGTCAAGGGCGTGCGCTTCGACGCGGAGGCCGCGTACGAGGCGGCGGTGAAGAACGCCACCGTGGCACCGCCGCAGTCCGGGGTGGGCCGCAAGGGCATGACCACCTCGCCGTTCCTCGGCTACACCTCGACCGACACCCGCGAGGGCCTGTCCTGGGCACTGGAGGGCTATCTCAACGACTTCGGCATCGCCCGCATGGGACAGGCGCTGTACGCCAGGACCCATCAGGCCCGCTACAAGGAGGAATCCGACTACTTCCTGGGCCGGGCCCGGAACTACGTCCACCTCTTCGACACCGAGGCCGGCTTCTTCCAGGGCCGCGACGCGAAGGGTTCCTGGCGGTTGCCGCCGGAGAAGTTCGACCCGCGCGTCTGGGGCCACGACTACACCGAGACCAACGCCTGGACATACGCCTTCCCCGCCCCGCAGGACACCCGGGGCCTGGCCAACCTCTACGGCGGCCGGTCCGGGCTCGCGAAGAAGCTCGACGCGTACTTCGCGACGCCCGAGACCGGGGCCAAGGAGTTCGCCGGTTCCTACGGCGACGTCATCCACGAGATGACCGAGGCCCGCGACACCCGCATGGGCATGTACGGGCACAGCAACCAGCCCTCGCACCACATCGCCTACCTCTACGACGCGGCCGGGCAGCCCTGGAAGACGCAGGCGAAGGTCCGCGAGGTGCTGTCGCGGCTCTACGTCGGCAGCGACATCGGCCAGGGGTACCCGGGCGACGAGGACAACGGCGAGATGTCCGCGTGGTACGTCTTCGGTGCCCTCGGCTTCTATCCGCTGGTGATGGGCCAGGGCGAGTACGCGGTGGGCTCCCCGCTGTTCACCAAGGCCACCGTGCATCTGGAGAACGGCCACGACCTGGTGGTCAAGGCACCGCGCAACAGCGCCCGGAACGTCTACGTCCAGGGCCTGCGGGTCAACGGCAAGCCCTGGACGTCCACCGCGCTGCCGCACGCCCTGCTGGCCCGCGGCGCCACCCTGGACTTCACGATGGGCGACCGCCCCTCGTCCTGGGGCACCGGGAAGAACGCCGCGCCGTCCTCCCTCACCCACGACGACCGGGTGCCCACGCCGCCCGCGGACGTCACCGACCCGGCCGACGGCCCGCTCTTCGACAACACCTCCGCCACCACGGCGCCGTTCACCCCCACCCGCGTCGACCTGAAGCGGAGCACCCGGGTCACCTCGTACACCCTCACCTCCGCCGGCCACGCCAAGGCCCCCAAGGGCTGGGCCCTGGAGGGCTCCGCGGACGGCAACCACTGGCAACGCCTCGACCACCGCACCGGCGAGACCTTCCGCTGGGACCAGCAGACGCGGGCGTTCACGGTGCACGCTCCGGCCGCGTACCGGCATTACCGGCTGGTGCCGGAGGGGGGCGGGACGTTGGCGGAGGTGGAGTTGCTGGCCTGAGGCACGGCACGCCGAAGGGCCGCACCCCCTCATCGAGCGGGATGCGGCCCTTCACCTGTCCCGGCCCTCAGACGGCCGGCTCGTCCCAGGTCAGCTGTTGATCAGCGACCGCAGGACGTACTGCAGGATGCCGCCGTTGCGGTAGTAGTCCGCCTCGCCGGGGGTGTCGATGCGGACGACCGCGTCGAACTCCACGCCGGAGCCGGTGGTGACCTTGACCGTGCGCGGGGTGGTGCCGTCGTTCAGCGCGGTGACGCCGGTGACCGAGAAGGTCTCCTCGCCGTTCAGGCCCAGCGACTCGGCGGACGCGCCCTCGGGGAACTGCAGCGGCAGGACGCCCATGCCGATGAGGTTCGAGCGGTGGATGCGCTCGTACGACTCGGCGATGACGGCTTTGACGCCGAGGAGCGCGGTGCCCTTGGCGGCCCAGTCGCGGGAGGAGCCGGAGCCGTACTCCTTGCCGGCCAGGATGACCAGCGGGGTACCGGCGGCCTGGTAGTTCTGCGACGCGTCGTAGATGAACGAGACCGGCGCGTCCGCCTGGGTGAAGTCGCGGGTGAAGCCGCCCTCGGTGCCCGGCGCGATCTGGTTGCGCAGGCGGATGTTGGCGAACGTGCCACGGATCATGATCTCGTGGTTGCCGCGGCGCGAGCCGTAGCTGTTGAAGTCGCGGCGCTCCACACCGTGCTCGGTGAGGTACTTACCGGCCGGGGTGTCGGCCTTGATGGCACCGGCCGGCGAGATGTGGTCGGTGGTGACCGAGTCGCCCAGCTTGGCCAGCACGCGGGCGCCCGCGATGTCGTGGACCGCCGACGGCTCCATCGCCATGCCCTCGAAGTACGGGGGCTTACGGACGTAGGTCGACTCGCCGTCCCACTCGAAGGTGTTGCCGGTCGGGATCGGCAGGGCCTGCCACTGGGCGTCGCCCGCGAAGACGTCCTCGTAGGACTTGTTGAACATGTCCTCGCCGATGGCGTTCGCCACGACGTCGTTGACCTCGGCCTCGGACGGCCAGATGTCCTTGAGGAAGACCGGCTTGCCGTCCTGGTCGGTGCCGAGCGCCTCCTCGGTGATGTTGATCTTCATCGAACCGGCCAGGGCGTACGCGACGACCAGCGGCGGGGACGCCAGGTAGTTCATCTTGACGTCGGGGTTGATCCGGCCCTCGAAGTTCCGGTTGCCGGAGAGGACCGAGGTGACCGCGAGGTCGTGGTCGTTGACGGCCTTGGAGACCTCCTCCGGCAGCGGGCCGGAGTTACCGATGCAGGTGGTGCAGCCGTAGCCGACGAGGTTGAAGCCGACCTTGTCGAGGTACGGCGTCAGACCGGCCTTGTCGAAGTAGTCGGTGACGACCTTCGAGCCCGGGGCGAGGGTGGTCTTGACCCACGGCTTGCGGGTCAGGCCCTTCTCCACGGCCTTCTTCGCAACGAGCGCGGCGGCGACCATCACGTACGGGTTCGAGGTGTTGGTGCAGGAGGTGATCGCGGCGACGGTGACGGCGCCGTGGTCGATCTCGTAGGTCGAGCCGTCGGGGGCGGTGACGGTGACCGGGTTCGACGGGACGCCGTTCGTGGCGGCCGGGGCGTCGGAGGCCGGGAAGGACTCCTCGCCCGCCTCGTCGGCGGTGGCGACGTAGTTGAGGACGTCGCTCTTGAACTGCTCGGCGGCGTTGGCGAGGACGATGCGGTCCTGCGGACGCTTCGGACCGGCGATCGACGGGACGACCGTCGAGAGGTCCAGCTCCAGCTTCTCGGAGAAGTCGGGCTCGGCGGCCGGGTCGAGCCAGAGGCCCTGCTCCTTGGCGTACGCCTCGACGAGCGCGACCTGCTGGGCGTCACGGCCGGTCAGACGCAGGTAGTTCAGGGTCTCGTCGTCGATCGGGAAGATCGCGGCGGTGGAGCCGAACTCCGGCGACATGTTGCCGATGGTGGCGCGGTTGGCGAGCGAGGTGGCGGCGACGCCCTCACCGTAGAACTCGACGAACTTGCCGACGACACCGTGCTTGCGGAGCATCTCGGTGATGGTCAGCACGAGGTCGGTGGCGGTGGTACCGGCGGGCAGCTCACCGGTCAGCTTGAAGCCGACGACGCGCGGGATGAGCATCGAGACGGGCTGGCCGAGCATCGCGGCCTCGGCCTCGATACCGCCGACGCCCCAGCCGAGGACGCCGAGGCCGTTGACCATGGTGGTGTGCGAGTCGGTGCCGACCAGGGTGTCGGGGTACGCCTGGCCGCCCCGGACCATGACCGTCCGGGCCAGCTTCTCGATGTTGACCTGGTGGACGATGCCGGTGCCCGGGGGGACGACCTTGAACTCGTCGAACGCGGTCTGGCCCCAGCGCAGGAACTGGTAGCGCTCACGGTTGCGGCCGTACTCCAGCTCGACGTTCTGGGCGAAGGCGTCGCTGGTGCCGAACTTGTCGGCGATGACGGAGTGGTCGATGACCAGCTCGGCCGGGGCGAGCGGGTTGATCTTCGCCGGGTCGCCGCCGAGCTCCTTGACGGCCTCACGCATGGTGGCGAGGTCGACGACGCAGGGGACGCCGGTGAAGTCCTGCATGATCACGCGGGCCGGCGTGAACTGGATCTCCTGGCTGGGCTGGGCCTGGGAGTCCCATCCGCCCAGCGCCCGGATGTGGTCGGCGGTGATGTTCGCGCCGTCCTCGGTGCGGAGCAGGTTCTCCAGCAGCACCTTCAGGCTGTAGGGCAGACGGGCGGAGCCCTCCACCTTGTCCAGCCGGAAGATCTCGTACGACTCGTCGCCCACCTGCAGCGTGCTGCGGGCGTCGAAGCTGTTCGCCGACACGACAGTCTCCTTCATGCATGAATTCGCGCGTACCACCGCATCCTGCCGTCGCAGGTCCGCACCGATCCGGTAAGGTGAGCCTTAGTTAGGCGTGCCTTACTGGCGCGGCGGCGGCGCGCCTTGGGGCAGATATCTCGATGTCGAGATAACTCTAGTACATCGCCGCTGTCTGGTCATGCCCCGCCGGGCCCGATACCGCATCGCGCGTTCCGCCGCGAGCACGAACGCAGGCCCGGGGCCGGGCGTCCGCGCGCACACGGGGCCGTTCGGGTCGGGGCACGGAGCCGGTGAGTTCGCGCACGCCACCGCGGCCGGCGGGACGGGGGCGCGGTACGGGCGGTAGGTTCGGGCCGCCCTGCGCGAGGCCGTGGACGGGACGACCGGGGCCTGACCCCGGCCGCCCCGCCGCCGTACGGGCGGATCAGGGCGTCGCCAGCCCCTGACGCACCACGCCCACGATCTCGTCATCGGTCAGACCGAGCCGCCGGGCCTCGGCGATGAGGCGGTCGGCGGCCTCGCCGAGGCGGGCGCGGGCCGGGGACGCGGCGCCGGTGACCACCGCGCCGCGGCCGCGGCGGAGTTCGATCAGGCCCTCCTCCTTGAGGCGCTGGTAGCCCCGGAGGACGGTGTGGACGTTGACGCCGAGCGAGGCGGCCAGCTCCCGCCCGGCGGGCAGGCGCTCGCCCGCGCGGACCGAGCCGTCGGCGATGGCGCCGCGGACCGCGGCGGCGATCTGGTCACCGAGCGGCACGGCGGAACGGGGGTCGACCCGGAACAGCACTCAGTCACCTCGGTCCGGACGGGCGCGGTCGAGCAGGGTGTTCAGCAGCGCGGCGGCGGTCGCCGCGTCGTCGACCGTCACCACGAATTCGCGGCCGCCGCGCAGCCGCAGGGCGATCCCCTCACCCGATCGGAGCACCAGCCCGCTGCCGTGTGCGCGAACGCGGTAGCCCCAGCCGCCGAACTCGGCGAACGGGTCGACATTTCTGCAGGTGGCCTCGGTGACCCGGTCGAGGGGGATGCGGCGGAAAGCGTACGGCAGCAGCGCGGGCGCGAGCGCCAGCCCGCGCCGGTCGACGGTCACCCGCACCGAGGCGAGCGCCCCCGTCAGCACGCCCGCGGCGCACAGCGCGACACCGGCGAACGGCCCTGCCACGAAGGCGAGGTACAGCCCGGCGCAGCAGGTGACCAGGCCGACGGCGGCGAGCAGCGGGGAGCCCGTCGTACGGGTCCACCCGGCGCTCTCCCCCGCCGCGAGCGCCAGCCGCGGCGCGCCCTGCGGACCCGTCGGCTCCGGGCGCGGCCGCGGGCCCCCGAGCCACAGCCCGACGGCGCCCGCGAGCAGCCCGGCGGCGATCGCCACGAGCACCTGCCACAGCGGCATCCGGGCCGCGCGCGCCTGCCCGGCACCGACGTTGACCAGCAACGTCAGGCATGTCGGGACGGCGAGGGTGGCGGCCAGGAACCAGCCCGTGGCGAGCACCCAGGGCGCGGCCGGGGCCAGCCGCCGGACCCGGGCGAGGACGGCGCCGCCGGCCCCGAGAGCGAGCAGCACGAGGACCACTCCGGTGACGAAGCCGCGGGCCGAGGTGAAGCCGTCGGCGGTGCCGTCGGCACCGAAATGGGTGGCGAGCGGATCGGGCAACCGGTCGGCAGTCTTGTGGTGGACGCCGACGACGACGGCGACCGCGACCAGGAAGGGGAACGCGGCGATCGCGACCCGCAGGGTGTCGGACGGGGGACGTGTGAAGGGAGTGGCAGGTTTCATGTCAGCCTCCAGTTATTCGCATAGTAGTAGAACAACTAGCGATGACCACATCTCATATCTGAGATACGGTCATGTCATGGCAGACGACTACCTCGAACGTATCGGCAGGCTGATTCGTGACGCCCGGCAGCACCGTGGGTGGACACAGACGCAGCTCGCCGACGCCCTCGGCACCAGCCAGAGCGCGGTCAATCGCATCGAACGCGGCAACCAGAACATCAGCCTTGAGATGATTGCCCGGATCGGCGAGGCCCTCGACAGCGAAATCGTCTCGCTCGGCTTTCCCGGACCGATGCACCTGCGCGTGGTCGGCGGACGCCGGCTCTCCGGCTCCATCGCGGTGAAGACCAGCAAGAACGCCTGCGTCGCACTGCTCTGCGCCTCACTCCTCAACGCGGGCCGCACCACCCTGCGCCGGGTCGCCCGGATCGAGGAGGTCTACCGCATCCTCGAAGTCCTGGGCAGCATCGGCGTACGCACCCGCTGGATCAACGACGGCAACGACCTGGAGATCGTGCCGCCCGCCGAACTCAACCTCGACGCGATGGACACCGAGGCGGCCCGCCGCACCCGCAGCGTCATCATGTTCCTCGGCCCGCTGCTGCACCGCATGGACCACTTCCGGCTGCCGTACGCGGGCGGTTGCGATCTCGGCACCCGTACGGTCACCCCGCACATGACGGCGCTGCGCCACTTCGGGCTGGAGATCACCGCGACCGACGGCGTCTACCTCGCCGAGGTCGACCGCACCGTCACCCCCCGCCGCGCGATCGTCCTGACCGAACGCGGCGACACCGTCACCGAGAACGCGCTGCTGGCCGCCGCCCGCCACGACGGCACCACCGTCATCCGCAACGCCTCCTCCAACTACATGGTCCAGGACCTCTGCTTCTTCTTGGAAGAGTTGGGCGTACGGGTCGAGGGCGTCGGCACCACCACGCTCACCGTGCACGGCGTCGCCCATATCGACCGCACCGTCGACTACGCACCCTCCGAGGACCCGGTCGAAGCGATGAGCCTGCTGGCCGCCGCCGTCGTCACCGAGTCCGAACTCACCATCCGGCGCGTGCCGGTGGAGTTCCTGGAGATCGAACTGGCGGTCCTGGAGGAGATGGGCCTCGACCACGAACGCAGCGCCGAGTACCCCGCCGACAACGGCCGCACCCGGCTGATCGACCTGACGGTCCGCCCCTCCAAGCTCCAGGCGCCGCTGGACAAGATCCACCCGATGCCGTTCCCCGGCCTCAACATCGACAACGTCCCGTTCTTCGCGGCCATCGCCGCCGCCGCACAGGGCCAGACCCTGATCCACGACTGGGTCTACGACAACCGCGCCATCTACCTCACCGACCTCAACCGCCTCGGCGCCCAGGTGAAGTTGCTCGACCCGCACCGCGTCCTGGTAGACGGCTCCACCCGCTGGCGCTCGGCCGAGATGATGTGCCCTCCGGCACTGCGCCCCGCCGTCGTCGTCCTCCTCGCCATGATGGCCGCCGAGGGCACGTCCGTCCTGCGCAACGTCTACGTCATCAACCGCGGCTACGAGGATCTGGCCGAACGCCTCAACTCGATCGGGGCGCAGATCGAGACGTTCCGGGATATCTGACCGGCACCGTCCCAGGGCCTCCCTCCGCACATCGGGCCCTCCCCTCAGCACATCGGGCCCTCCCTCAGCGCATATCGCCGCGCCCCCGCGTCCCGTCACCCCGTGGACGCGGGGGCGTCACCCGTCCCGAAACATGTTCGCCCTCCCCTGGCTTGATTCCGTCGAAAGCCCCCGAACGGGTCAATCGCCTCCTCAAGTTCCTTGTGTCGTAAGGGACCAGGGTTAACTGATCTTGAAAAGTGGTGACAGCACCGGAGCGCGGGGGAAACCGGTCGCGGTGAGGGAGATTTTTCGGTGGCGAGAAAAATGCGGGACCTGCGGGGCCGGTTGCGGTACTGGTTCGACGGGACGATGGACCGGGGTACTCCCGCTCTGATCGGCTGGTTGGGGCTTGCCTCGGTGCTGTTGATCGCCGCGGTGACCGTGTTGGTGGTGCTCTTCACCAACGAGGACACGGAGAAGAACGGCGGCTGGCTCGGCGTGGTCTGGATGAGCGTGCTGCGCACGCTCGATCCCGGCACGATGGGCGGGGACACCGGCGGTCCGGTCTTTCTCGGGCTGATGCTGATCGTGACGATCGGCGGGATCTTCATCGTCAGCGCGTTGATCGGTGTGCTGACGACGGGACTTGAGGCCCGGATCGAGGAACTGCGGCGCGGGAAGTCGCGGTTGGTCGAGCGCGGGCACACCGTGGTGCTGGGCTGGTCGGAGCAGGTGTTCACGGTGCTCGCGGAGCTGGTGGAGGCCAATCAGAGCGAGCGGCGTTCGTGTGTGGTGATCCTCGCCGACCGGGACAAGGTCAAGATGGAGGAGGAGATCCGCCGCCGGATCCCGGAGACCGGCCGTACGCGGGTGATCTGCCGCTCCGGCAGCCCGTTGCAGCGGCAGGACCTGGAGTTGGTGAGCCTGGACGCGGCCAAGTCCGTCATGGTGCTGCCGCCCGTCGGGGACGACAGCGACACCGAGGTCATCAAGGTGCTGCTGCTCCTCAACAGCCGGTCCTGGAAGGGCGAGCGGCCCAACATCGTGGCAGCGGTGCAGAGTTCGCCGAACCTGGCGGCGGCCCGGCTCGCCGCCGGGGAGACCGCTCTCGTCATCGACGCCGACGACATCGCCGTACGGCTGATCGTGCAGTCGCACCGGCAGTCCGGTCTGTCGGCCGTCTTCAATGAACTGCTCAGCTTTGTGGGCAATGAGATCTATCCCTATCCCGCAGGGCCCCTGGCCGGTGGCACGTACGGGGAGGTGCTCAACGGGTTCGACCTCGGCGTGCCCGTCGGGCTGCGCCGGGAGAGCGGGGAGGTGCAGGTCAACCCGGCGATGGACGCGGTGATTTCGGCGGGGGACGAGATCCTGGTGGTCGCCGAGGACGATCTGCTGATCCGGCGGGCGCAGACCCCGCCGGACATCGTCGAGCAGGCGATGGCCTCGGGGACCGGCGGGCAGCCGGAGCCCGATCACACGCTCGTCATCGGCTGGAACTCCCGCGCTGCGAAGATCATCACGTTGCTGGACCGGCTGGTGGAGCCCGGTTCGCTGATCGACATCGCGGCGCCCCGTGAGCCCGCGGCCCTGCCCCGGGAGGGTCTGGACAACCTCACCGTCGGCTTTCTGCGCTGCGAGCCGACGCACCGGCCGTCGCTGGAGGCGCTGGGCCTGGACCGCTACCGCCACATCATCGTGCTGACCGACGACGACATCGACTCCGGCCGGGCCGACGACCGCACGCTGGTGACGCTGCTGCACCTGCGGGACATCGCCACCCGCACCGGCACCCCGTACTCGATCGTCACGGAGATGAACAGCGACGCCAACCGCGAGATCGCGCAGGTCACCAAGGCGGACGACTTCATCGTCAGCACCAAGATCATCAGCCTGTTGCTGACCCAGCTCGTCGAGGACCGGCATCTGTACGCCGTCTTCAGCGACCTCTTCGACCCCGAGGGGTCGGAGATCTACCTGAAGCCCGCCGCCAGCTACGTCGCGCCGGACACCGCGGCCAACTTCGCGACCGTCATCGAGGCGGCCCGGCAGCGCGGCGAGACCGCCATCGGCTACCGCCGCGCCGACGAGAGCGACACCCCACCCGGGTACGGCGTCGTCCTCAACCCGCCCAAGACCGCGCCGCTTTCGCTGCGCGCGGACGACGCGATCGTGGTGCTCGCCGAGAACGGCCGGGTGACCGCGCAGGTGCCCGCGGCCCGCACGGAGCCGGACCGGGAGGGCGTCGGGGCGAAGGCGCCCCGGGACTGAGCCCCCGCCCGGCGCGGCCCCGTCCCCCAACACACCTGGGGGGCGGGGCCGTTCGTCGTGAGGAGCCGGGCGAGCGCGGGGCAGATGCGGACGTTTCACCGGATCCCGGACTCGCCACTTGCTTCTTTAGGTTTGCCTAACCTAATGTCACGACGCGTGTTGACGACCCAACCCCCAGCTACCGGGGACCGTTCTGTGTCCGCGCGGGCCCTTCCGGCGCTGCTGCGGCGCCTGCCATGGGCGGCCGCCGGGCTCGCCGCGCTGGCGCTCTGCGCCGCCCTCAGCCTCGCCTGCGGAACCCGCTCCGTACCACTGTCCACCGTGCTGGACGCCCTGACCGGCACCGCCCATGGCCCCGACGCACTGGTGGTCACCGGACTCCGGCTGCCGCGCACCCTGGTGGGGCTCGCGGTCGGCGCGGCGCTCGGCGTCGCCGGGGCCGTCGTCCAGGGCATCACCCGCAACCCGCTGGCCTCCCCCACCACCCTCGGCATCAACGCCGGTGCGGGCTTCGCCGTCGTCACCGCCATCTACGCGCTCCATCTGACCCGGCCGGGCCAGTACGTCTGGTTCGCGTTCGCGGGCGCCGCAGCCGCCGCGCTCTTCGCCCAGGCGCTGGCCCGGCGCGCCGGGGATCTCGACCCCGTACGGCTCGCGCTGGGTGGCACCGTGCTCCAACTGGTGCTGCTGTCCTGGACGTCGACGGTGATGCTGGCGAGCCGCCGCACGCTCGACGAGGCGCGGTTCTGGCTGGCCGGATCGCTCGCGGAGCGTCCGCTGTCGGTGCTGCTGCCGGTGCTGCCCACGCTGGTGATCGGCCTGGTCGTCGCGTTGGCGATCGCCCCGGCGCTCAACGCGCTGGCGCTGGGCGACGACAGCGCGCAGGCGCTGGGCGTGCCGGTGGCGAAGATCCGGCTGGCCGGCGGGCTCGCGGTGGTGCTGCTGGCGGGCTCCGCCGTCGCCGTCGTCGGGCCGATCGCCTTCATCGGGCTGGCCGCGCCGCATCTGGTGCGGCAGCTGTTCGGCTCCGACCACCGGATGCTGGTGCCCGGCTGTCTGGTCGCCGGGCCGTTGCTGCTGCTCACCGCGGACATCCTCGGGCGCGTGGTGATCCGCCCCTCCGAACTCCAGGTCGGCATCGTCAGCGCCTTCCTGGGCGCGCCGCTGCTCGCCCTGCTGGCCCGGAAGGCGGCGCGGTGACCGGCGTACGAGATCTTCCGCGGGCGCCGGAGCGCCCGGCGGCCCGGCGGGTGCACGGGCCGCGGCGCACCCTGCTGCTTCTCGCCCTCGGCGCGGTGGCGCTGCTCGCGCTGATCGTCACGTCCGTGGCGGTCGGCGAGATCCCGCTGGGGCCGGTGGTGGCGCTCAAGGGGCTGCTCGGTCTGGGCGAGCCCGCCGATGTGGTCGTGGTGCAGCAGTTCCGGGCGCCGCGGATGGCCGCGGCGGTCGTCGCCGGGATCGGTCTGGCGGTGGCCGGGGCGCTGCTCCAGCGACTGTTCCGCAACCCGCTGGCCTCGCCGGACGTGATGGGCGTGACGGGCGGGGCGTCCTTCGGGGCGGTCGCGATGCTGGCCGCCGGGGCGCCGCAGGCCCTGATCCCGCCCGCCGCGCTCGGCGGCGGACTGCTGGCCGCCGTGCTGCTGGGCGCGTTCGCCTGGCGGTCGGGCGCCGGGGTGACCCGGCTGGTGCTGGTGGGCCTCGCGGTCCAGGCGGGCCTGTCGGCGGCGGTGAACTTCATGGTGGTCCGCTTCCCCACCGAGCTGGCCGGGTCCGCGCTCCAGTGGACCACCGGCTCGGTCTACGGCCGGACCTGGGCCGAGGTCGGCGCCGCCGGGGGCGCGGTGGCCCTCGCGCTGGCCGTGGCGTTCGCGCAGCACCGGCGGCTGGCCGTGCTGGACCTCGGCGACGACTCGGCCGGTGCGCTGGGCCTCGGGACCTCCGCCGCCCGGCTGCAGATCCTGGTCACCGCCATCGCGCTGGCGTCGCTGGCGGCGGCGCTGACCGGCCCGGTGGCGTTCGTCGCGCTGGCCGTGCCGCATCTGGTGCGGTTCCTGGCCGGGCCGCCGACCGTCGCGACGCTCGCCCTCACCGGTCTGGCCGGTGCCGTTCTGCTGCTCGCCTCCGATCTGGTGACGCAGTACCTGCTGCCGGTCAGCGGGCTGCCGGTCGGGGTGGTCACCGCCACCCTGGGGGCGCCCTGGCTGCTGGTGTTGATGATCCGTCAGAGCAGTTCCGTCCACAGGAGTACCCGATGACCGCCGACCGGCTCGCCACCCACGGCCTCGATCTGCGCTACGGCGACCGGCTGGTCGTCGGCGGCCTCGACCTGGAGCTGCCGGGCGGCGCCGTCACCGCCGTCGTCGGGCCCAACGCCTGCGGGAAGTCCACCCTGTTGCGCGGTCTGACCCGGCTGCTCGCCCCGGCCGCCGGGACCGTCACCCTGGACGGCGCCGACATCCACCGGATGTCCGCGAAGGCGCTGGCGCTGCGCATGGGGCTGCTGCCGCAGCAGCCCGTCACGCCCGAGGCGATCACCGTCGAGGCGCTGGTCCGGCTCGGCCGCTATCCGCATCAGAAGCTGCTCAGCCCCTGGTCGGCGGCGGATCAGGCGGCGGTGGACGCGGCGCTGGCCCGCACCGGCACCGACGTCCTGCGCGACCAGTCCGTGGACCGGCTCTCCGGCGGGCAGCGCCAGCGCGCCTGGATCGCGCTGGCGCTCGCCCAGGACACCGATCTGCTGCTGCTCGACGAGCCGACCACCTTCCTGGACCTGCGCCATCAGCTCGACGTCCTCGACCTCGTCGCCGAACTGCACGCCGAGGCCGGGCGGACCGTGGTGATGGTGCTGCACGACCTCGGCCAGGCCGCCCGCTACGCCGACCATCTCGTCGTCCTCAAGGACGGCCGCCTCGCCGCGTCCGGCGCCCCCGCCGACGTGCTGGACGCGGCGCTGGTCCGGTCGGTGTTCGGCGTGGAGTGCCGGGTGATCCCCGACCCGGAGACCGGCACCCCGCTGGTCGTCCCCCTGGGCCGGGCCGCCCGGCGCGGCGCCGTGACCGCCTGAACCGCCACCCCCGCCCGTACCCCGTACACCCCCGACCGAGGAAAACACCACTCATGGTCAACAGATCCGTACCGCGCGGCCGTCGCCGGTTCACCGCCGCGCTGCTCGCCACCGTCCTGGGCACCGCCTCGCTCGCCGCGTGCAGCGGCGGCGCCACCGACGAGGGGGCGAAGGACACCGCGGGCGGTGCCTTCCCCCGTACCGTCAAGACCGCGATGGGGGACGTGACGATCCCGTCGAAGCCGAAGCGGGTCGTGGTGCTGGACACCGGTGAGCTGGACGACGTGACGATGCTCGGCGTCGACCCGGTCGGCGCGGTCTCGCCGCACATGAAGACCGAGGGCGGCTTCCCCACGTACCTCAAGGACGAGATCGGCGGCGTCACCGACGTCGGGCCGCTGCTGGAGCCCAACCTGGAGAAGATCGCGAGCCTGCGGCCCGATCTGATCCTGTCGTCGAAGGTCCGCCACGAGAAGGTCTACGACAAGCTGAAGGCGCTCGCGCCGACCGTCTTCACCGAGACGACCGGCGGCCCCTGGAAGGCCAACCTCACGGTCCACGCCCGCGCGCTGGGCCTGGAGAAGAAGGCCGACGCGGCGATGGCGCGCTACCAGGAGCGCGCCCACCACCTGGGCGAGGCCATCCGGAAGAAGAACCACGGCACCATGCCGACCGCCTCCGTGGTCCGCTTCATCGCCGGGCCGACCCGCCTCTACCAGCGGTCGTCGTTCAGCGGTGTGGTCCTCGACGACATCGGGCTGAAGCGGCCCACGTCGCAGCGCTCCACCGACCCGGCGAAGACGATGGCCGATGTCGGCCCGGAGGAGATCGACCGGGCCGACGCCGACCTGGTGTTCGTCACCGTCGCGGACGCCCCGGAGAAGACCCAGCGCAAGGACGTCACCTCCAACCCGGTCTGGAAGAGCCTGCCCGCCGTGCAGCACCACAAGGTCTTCGAGGTCCCGGACGAGACCTGGATGTCCGGTATCGGCATCCAGGCGGCCGCGCACATGCTCGCCGACGTGGCGAAGGCCGCGGGCGTGCCGCTGCCCCCCGAGTGACCCACCGGGGCGGGCGGTCCACGTCCCCGGACCGCCCGCCCCGTACGCCCTCCCCCTGCACCGCCCCCGACCCCGAAGGGGTTCCCGCTCATGCGGATGTACCTGCTCGCCCGCAACCCCACCGACTCGGTCACCGACGGCTTCGTCCCCGCCGCCGCCGGACTCGGCCTGGACCTCACCGTCCTGACCGACCAGCCGGACGACCACCGGGCCGCCTGCCCGGACACCGAGGTCCTGGCGTGCGATGTCACCGATGTCGCCGCCGTCATCGGCCGGATCGCCACCCACCACCCGGCCGACGCCGTCTTCACCAACAGCGACCACCTCCAGACGCAGACCGCGCTGGCCGCGGCCTATTTCGGGCTGCCCGGCAAGGACTGGCGCGCCACGCTGCGCACCAAGAACAAGGCCGAGCTGCGCCGCCACCTCGCGGCGTGCGGCGCCGACACCGTCCGTGCCGCCGAACTCCCCGCCGGGCAGGACCCGTCCGCCCTCGCCGGCGCCGCGCTCCCCTACCCCTGCGTCGTCAAACCGCGCGAGGGCGTGGCCAGCGAGGACGTGGTGCTGGCCCGGGACGCGGCCGAGCTGGTGGCGCACGCCACCGCGATCCGCGCCCGCCGCCCGGACGCCGCGCTGCTCGCCGAGGAGTACCTGCCCGGCGACCTGCACACGCTGGAGACGCTGGGCGACGGCCACCGCCGCCACGTCCTGGGCGGCTTCCGCACCACCGTCTCCGCGCCGCCGACGTTCATCGAGGAGCGGCACGACTTCACCGCCGCCCACCCGGAGCCGGTCACCGCGCAGGTGCTGGCCCAGCTCGACGCGCTGGGCGTCGGGTTCGGCGCCTGCCACACCGAGTTCGTGGTGCACGAGGGCCGGGCCCGGCTCATCGAGGTGAACTACCGCGCCATCGGCGACCAGTGCGACCAGACGCTCGCCGAGGTCCTGGACATCCCGCTGTTCACCCACATCCTCCGCACCCACCTCGGCGAACCGCTCCCCGCCGGCCTCGGCGCCCGTAGCGGTGGCGCCGCCCGCGTCGCGTACGCCCTCGCCGACCGCGCCGGGACCCTGACCGCCGCGCCCGCCGCCACCGACCGCACCGCCGACGGCGTCCGCCTGGCCTACCGCCCGCTGCGCGCCGTCGGCACCACACGGCCGCACCACCGCACCAACCGCGACTACCTCGGCGTGGTCCGGGCCACCGGCGACGACCGGGCGGCCGTGGAGCGGGCCGTGGACGCCTTCCTCGCCGACGGACGCTGGGAGATCACCGCGTGACCGCCACACCCGCCACCGAGACCGTCCCCGGCTCCACCGACGCCGACGACGAAGGCGCGCTGCTGTTGCGGGTGCTGAGCGCGCTGCTGCGCGAGGACGTCGCCGGGCTGCGCACCCGCACCACGCCGCTGCGGCGGCCCGACGGCCGGTGGCTGCGGCTGCCCGCCGACGGGGCGGCCGGGGCGCTGCTGCTGCCGGTGACCCACGACGGCTACCAGAGCGCGGACGCCGCCCGGCTGCCGCTGCTGGTCCGGGAGGCCGACGGCGCCCGGCTGGACACCCTCGGCGCGGTGCTCGGCGCGCTGCGCGCCCACGCCGACCCGGCCGACCACGACGGCCACGACGCCTTCGCCGAGGAGTGCCGCCAGACCCTTGCCACGATGCGGCTGCACACCCGCACCCGGCGGGAGGCCGAGGCGGCGCTCACCGCGCGGTACGGCGCCGGTCCGGCGCACTGGACCGGTCCGGCCGCGAGCCCCGCGTACGACGCCCTCGCCGCCCGCCTGGACCACCCCGTCTACCCCACCTCCCGCGGCCGCTCCGGCCTGACCGACGGCCAACTGCGTGCCTACGCACCGGAGTTCCATCCGCGCTTCGCGCTGCGCTGGCTGGCGCTGCCCCGGGAGGAGGTGACCGTCGCCGGTGGCGCGGGCGCGCTGCCCGGGCTGCTGCCGACGCCCGCCGCCGTGGGCCTGGACGGCCTGGACGCCACCCATGTGGCGCTGCCCGTCCACCCGTTGAGCCTGGGCGCCCCGCTGGAGGCGGCGCTGCGCGAACGGGGCCTGGCCGGCCGGGCGGCGCTCGCGGACCGGCCGCTGCTGGACGTCGTCCCGACGCTGTCGATGCGGACGGTGGCGGTGACCGCCGATCCGCTGCTCCACCTGAAGCTGCCGCTGGCCACCGCCACCCTCGGGCTGCGCAACCGGCGCACCATCAAGCCCCGCACCCTCGTCGACGGCGCCGCCGGACAGCACCTCCTCGACCAGGTCATCGCCCGCGAACCCCGCTTCGCCGGGCGCGTGCTCCAGGCCGACGAGACGGTGTACGCGCACGCCGGGCACGAGATGCTGGCGGTGCTCTGCCGCCGCTACCCGGCCGGTCTCGACGACAGCTGCGTGGTGCCGCTGGCCGCGCTGCTCGCCCCGGCACCCGGCGGCGGACTCGTCCTCGACCACCTCGCCGACCGCTTCCACGACGGCGACCCGCTCGCCCTGCTCGACGCGCTGCTCGCCCTTCTCCTGGACTGGCAGGCCACGCTCTTCGGGTACGGCGTCGCGCTGGAGTCGCATCAGCAGAACGTCTCGGTGGTGCTGGACCGGCCCGGCGGCGGGCCGACCCGGCTGCGGCTGCTGTTCAAGGACAACGACGCGCCGCGGCTGCACCTCGCCCGGATGCGGGAGCGGCTGGGCGACGACGCGCCCGGCGCCGCGGACTTCGACGACCCGCGGATCTTCACCGACGACGACTCCGCGCTCGCCGCCGTCTTCGCCACCATCACCGTCCATCTCTGCGCCGCGTCCGCCGCGTTCGGGCTCGCCCGCGCCGGTCGCGCCCCGCTCCCGCGCCTGCTGGGCCTGGTACGCGACCGGCTGGCCGAGGCCGCCGACCGGCAGGGCACCGCGCCCGGCACGCCCGGGGCGGTCCTGCGGCAGCGGGTGCTGGACGCCCCGGCGCTGCCGGTGAAGGCGATGGTCAGCGCCGGGACGCTGCTCTCCAAGGAACGCTCGGGCGCCGCCGACATCAACAAGCACTACACCGACGGTCCCAACTACCTGCTGTCCGGCGGTGGTGCGCCGTGACGCTGTCCGCACCGGCGACCGGCGCCCCGGCACCCGCGCCCGCCCGGCCGGCCCGCCGTCAGATCCACGCCGTGGCCGGGTGCTACTTCGTGGCGTCCTTCGCGGCGCTGGGCCTGCCGCCGTACCTCACCTCGATCCTGCCGGAGCTGGGCGAGGGCGCCGCCCGCTGGGCCGGGCTGCTCTACGTCGTGCCCACCGTCTTCGGCGCGCTGGGCGCCCCCCTGTGGGGCCGCCTCGCCGACCGGTACGGCCGTAAACGGCTGCTGCTGCGGGCGCAGTTGGGGCTGGCCGCGTCGTTCCTCCTCGCCGGGTTCGCCGACTCGCTGGAGCTGTTCGCCGCGGCGCTGGTCCTCCAGGGCGTGCTGGGCGGCACCTTCGCCGCGTCCAACGGCTATCTCGGCGCGACGCTGGAGGGCGCGGAGCTGTCCCGGGCGCTGACGCTGATGCAGGGCAGCGCCCGCGCCGCGCTGGTGTGCGCGCCCATCGTCGTCGGCGCGCTGACGCCGTGGCTGTCACCGCACCGGCAGTACGCCCTGCTGGCCGTGCTGCCGCTGGCCGCCGCCGGAATGCTGGCGGCACTGCCGGAGCCGCCGCGCTGCACCGCACCGGCCGGGACCGCCGGTGCGGCCGGTGCGACGGCCGCGGCGGACACCCTCGGTGCCGCGGGGACCGCCACCGGGCCGGACGGCCCGGCCGCCACCGCCACGCAGCCCGCCTCCCCCGCCGTCTCCGCCTCCCCCGTCTCCTCCCCGGCCGCCCTGCGGTCCCTGTACGCCCTGGAGTTCGTCTTCGTCTTCTCGACGGTGATCTCCTTCCCGTATCTGCTCTCGCTCGTCGAGGAGCGGCTGCCGGGCACCGGACCGGTGACCTCCGGTGTGCTGTTCGCGCTGCCGCACATGTGCTACCTGGTCGGCGCGATGGCGGCGCACCGCTTCTGCCACCGCCGCCCCCGCCACGGCCTGGTACTCGGGTTCGCCTGCATAGCCGCCGGTTCCGCCGGGCACGGCGCCGCCACCTCGCTCGCGGAGTTCGCCGCCGTGCGGCTGGTGCTGGGCGCCGGGCTCACGCTGGGCCTGGTCGCCCTGTCGGTGCTGGCCGCCGGCTGCGCCGCGGGCCGGGCTCCCGGCGGGCTCTTCGGCTCCATCGAATTCTTCTCCAAGGCCGGCGCGGTCGCCGCCGGTCTGGCCGCCGCGGCCGGCAACGCCTGGTTCGGGCCGTCCGCGCCGCTGCTCATCGGCACCGCGCTCGCCCTGGCCACGGTGTTCGTCTGCGCCCTCCCCGTCCTCCGCCGTCCCCGCCTCCGCAGGAGCCTGTGATGCCCTCGCTCACCAACCCCGCCGGTCCCCCGACCGCGCCCGCCGCCACCCCCGGCGCCCTGCCCACCGCGGACCACGCCGCGGCCCACACCCTCCTCAACTGCCTGCTGCGCGAGGTCTCCGGGCCCGAGCACCAGACCGCCGTCGACCGCGGCCATCTGCTGCTCCGGCTGCCGCGCCGCGGGGTGCTGCTGCGGATCGCGCTGCGCCGCACCTCGCTGCTGGGCGCGCACCGCTTCACCGGCCCGGTCACCGTCGAGGACGGCGACGGCTGGACCGAGATCGGCCCACGGCGCCTCGCCGAGTACGTCCACACCGAGCTGGCGCTGCGCACCGGTGTCCACAACGACGAGTTCCTCGACCAGTTCGCCTCCGGCCGCCGGGCGCTGGCCGCCGCCCTCGCGGCCCGGCCGCTGCCGCAGCCGCCCGTCCCCGCCGGGGCCCCGGAGTGGACCGGCGCCTACCTCGCCTCCGAGCAGGCCCTCCTCTTCGGCCACCGCTTCCACCCGACCCCCAAGGCCCGCACCGGCGACCCGGCGGCCTGGCGGACGTACGCGCCGGAGACCGGCGGCCGCTTCGGGCTGCTGCACCTCGCCGTCCGGGACGAGCTCATCGCGCAGGAGACCGCCGACGACGGCGCCGCCGCCCCGCTGGACGCGCTCGCCGACGTCCCCGACGGCTACCGCCTGCTGCCCGCCCACCCCTGGCAGTACGCCCTGCTGCGCGACAACCCGGTGCTGCGCGCCGCCGTCGACCGTGGCGACCTCCGCGTCCTGGGCACCGGCACCACCCCGTTCACCGCGACCGCGTCGGTGCGCACCCTGCACGCCCCCGACACGTTCCTGAAGTTCAGCCTGAACGTGCGGATCACCAACTGCCTGCGGAAGAACGCCGCGTACGAGCTGTCCGGCGCGGTCGCCCTCACCCGGCTGCTGGCGCCCGCCCTCGACGACCTGGCGGCCCGCTTCCCCGGCAGCGCCGTCCTGCGCGAGCCGGCCTACCGCAGCGTGGCGCTGCCCGGCCCGGACGGCGCGCCGGACACCGCGCTGTTCGAGGGGTTCGGGGTGATCGTCCGCGAAGGGCTGTCGCGGCGGCTGCTGCCGGGCACCACCCCGCTGCTGGCCGGTGCCGTCGCCGACGAGTACCCGACGAGCCCGGCCCATATCTCCCGCCTGCCCGCCGGGCGCGGCCCCGACGAGGCGCTGGCGTGGTGGGGCGCCTACCTCGACCTGCTGATCCCGCCGGTCCTCGCCGCCTACTTCGACCACGGGCTCGTCCTCGAACCGCATCTGCAGAACGTGCTGATCTGCGTGGACGGCGACGGCATGCCCGCGCAGGTCCTCTTCCGCGACCTGGAGGGCACCAAGCTCGTCCCCGAACACCACACCGCCACCCTCGCCGCGCTCCCGCCGGACGTCGCCGGGCCGCTGACGTACGACGCGCAGCGCGGCTGGGACCGCGTCGTGTACTGCCTGCTCGTCAACCACGTCGCCGAGCTCCTCGCCGCCCTCGCCGATCTGCACCCCGGCACCGAGGCGGCGCTGTGGGCGCGGGTCCGCGCCACGCTGGCGTCGCACGCCGAGCGGCACGGCTGCCCGCCGCGGCTGGCCGCGCTGCTGGCCGGGGTGCCGCTGCCCGCCAAGGCCAATCTGCTCACCCGCTGGGAGCGCAAGGCCGACCGGGACGCCGGATACGTCCGGCTGCCCTCCCCACTCGCCGAGTCCGTCCTCACCGGCGCCGGCACCACCCCCCGGAGCACCCCGTGACCGACCCCACCCCCGCCGTCCGCGCCCGCATCGCCGCGCTGGCGCCGGACGCACTGCCCGCATACGTCTACGACCTGACGGCGCTGGCCGCCCACGCCGCCCAGGTGCGGGCCGCGCTGCCGCGCCGCGTCGAGCTGTACTACGCGGCGAAGGCCAACCCGGAACCGCGGCTCCTGGCGGCGCTGCGCCCGTACGTCGACGGCTACGAGGTGTCGTCCGGCGGTGAACTCGCCCATGTGCACGGGGCGGTGCCGGGCGCGCCGCTGGCGTTCGGCGGCCCTGGCAAGACGCCCGCGGAGATCGTCCGGGCGCTGGAGCTGGGCGTGGCGCGGTTCCATGTGGAGAGCGGCCACGAGCTGCGGATGCTCGGCGCGCTCGCCGCCCGGCACGCCCCGGAGCGGCGGATCGCGGTGCTGCTGCGGTTCAACCTGCCGGTGGCCGACGGCGCCCTGGACGGGGTGTCGCTGGCGATGGGCGGCCGCCCCACCCCGTTCGGCGCGGACCCCGCCGAGGCCGACGCCCTGGTCCGGGCGCTGACCGACGGCGGGCTGCCGCAGCTGGAACTGCGTGGCGTCCACGCCCACCTGGCGAGCGGCCTGCGGGCGCCCGAACAGCTGGCGGTGGCCACCTCGATCGTGACGTGGTCGACGGCGCTCGCCGCGCGGCACGGCGTCCCGCTCGCCGAGGTCGTCGTCGGCGGCGGCATGGCCGTCGACTACGCCGTGCCCGGGGAGCGCTTCGACTGGGCCGCGTACGGCGCCGGTCTGGAACACCTGGCCGCCGCCCACCCCGAGCTGACGCTGCGTATCGAGCCGGGCCGGGCGCTGACCGCGTACTGCGGCTGGTACGCGACGGAGGTGCTGGACGTGAAGGCCAGCCACGGCGAGGAGTTCGCGGTGGTGCGCGGCGGCACCCACCATCTGCGCACCCCCGCGACGAAGGGCCACGACCAGCCCTGCACCGTGCTGCCGTCCGACGCGCCGTGGCCGCACCCGTGGCCGCGCCCCGCCGCCCGGGGCGAACGGACCACCCTCACCGGCCAGTTGTGCACTCCGAAGGACCTGCTGGCCCGCGGCGTGGCGGCGCCGGGGCTGCGCGCCGGCGACCGGGTGGCGTTCGGCCTGGCGGGGGCGTACGCCTGGAACATCTCGCACCACGACTTCCTGATGCATCCGCGCCCCGGCTTCCACTTCGTCGGCGCCGCCGGGGAGGCGTGAGGTGCTGCGGCCCAACGAGGTCAAGCGGAAACTCGCGGCGGGCGAGGAGGTCCACGGGCTGTTCGGCGTGATCCCCGATCCCGCGGTGACGGAGATGATCGGGCACGCCGGATACGACTTCGTCATCCTGGACACCGAGCACACGCTCGTCGGCCCGGAACGGCTGGAGCATCTGATCCGGGCGGCCGAGACCTGCGGCCTCACGCCGTTCGTCCGGGTGCCCGAGGGCGATCCGGGCGCCGTGCTGCGGGCGCTCGACGCGGGCGCCATGGGCATCGTGGTGCCGCACGTACGCGGCCGGGCGGACATCGACGCGACGGTACGCGCCGCCCGTTACGCGCCCGAGGGGATGCGCTCCCTGAACGGCGGCCGCGGCCCCGGCTACGGCACCCTCCCGCTGCCCGAGTACCTCGCGGCGGCCAACGACGCGGTCATGGTGATCGCGCTGATCGAGGACGCCAAGGGGGTCGACGCCCTCGACGCCGTCCTCACCGGCGGCGGCGTCGACCTCGTCCTCCCCGGCCCGGGCGACCTCTCCCAGTCGTACGGCGTGCCCTGGCAGGTACGCCATCCCCGGGTCCGGGAGGCGGTACGCACCGTACGCGCGGCGTGCGCCCGGCACGGCGTGCCGTTCTGCGCGATGGCCACCACCGAGGAACGCCGCCACGACTGGCGCTCCGACGGCGTCACCGCCTTCGTCCTGGGGGAGGACCGCGACATCATCTCCCGGGCGTTGCGGGGGCATCGGGGGTGGCGCCGGGATAGCGACGGCCCCGGTGTCGCGCTGTCCCTTTCGCGATGCTCCGGAATCCAGCGTGACACCCACCACTGACAGCCGCCCCCGGCGCCACGCCGCCCGGGGAGCGCCGCCCGCCGCGGCCACGGCGCCCGAAAGGCGCGGCCCGCACCACGTGCCCTCGCTCGTCCGGGTGGTCCTGGCGTCGGTGCCGCCCCGCCCGGGCCCGGCCCCACCGGGCGGAGCGAGGGCGCGTCCTGAGCCCGTACGCGACGGGCCGCACACGGGCCGCGTTTCCGGTACGGCGACGCCCCGGCGTGGCGCCTCGTCAGCCGCCCGGCGGGCCCCGGTCCGCCCTCTCCCCTCCTGACGGAGGGCCGACCGGGAACCCGCACGGCGGTCTCCGCCCGTCGCCGACAGCACGGCGACGGGCGGGCGGGCGTCCGTTTCGGCACCACGGCGCGACGGCCCGCCCGCACGGATCTGCGGCAGGCCGCGGTGTCCGCGGAATCCGGTTCCCCCCGGAACGCCCCTCCTGCACCCGCCCCCCGGCGGGCATCACTGCGGGCGTCCGTCCCCACGGGCGCCCGTCCCCCTACGGGCTCCGCCCCCCGGCGGCAGCCCCTTCCCCCTCGATGACGGCACCGCCCGGCACCGGCACCGGACAGCGGCGCCCCCCGACGCCGCTGCCCCGTCGGGGCCGAAGCCCCTCAGGTTCGTGCCGCGGACGCGCCCGGCGCCCGCGGTGGTGTCACCGGCGGCGTCGCTGCGCCGCCAGCGCCGGAGCCGGCATCCGCCGCGGCCGGGCCGCGGCGATCACCGACACCACATCCTTGAACGAGCTGCACATCCGGGTACCGGCGACGGCCGCCAACTCCCCGAACGTCCCGGCGCCGTAGGTGACGGCGACCGCCTCCATCCGCGCGGTCACCGCCATCCGCATGTCGCCGACGGTGTCCCCGACGTACGCGCTCTCCCAGGCGGCGACGCCGAGCCGCCCGGCAGCCCGCAGCACCATCTCCGGGTGCGGCTTGCCGCGGCGGACCATGTCCTGGCCGATGACCGGGCCGACCAGGTCGCGGATGCCCATGACGTCCAGCAGCGCCTCGGCGCCCCGGGTGGACTTGGACGTCGCGACGGCCAGCTCCACGCCGTGGGCGCGCAGCGCGGAGAGCCCTGCGGTTACACCCGGGAACAGCAACTGCGGTCCCAGGCACATGACATCGACGGCGAACTGCTCGCGGTAGCGGTTGATCGCGGCGAGCACCTGGGCGTCGTCCTCGGGCTTGCCCAGCAACCGCCCGAACGCCTGGCCCGGAGGCTTGCCGACGGCGGCCGCGGCCTGCCGCGGGGTCACCGTACGGCCCTGCTCCGCCGCCACCTTGACGAGGAGTTTGGCGATCGCCGGGCGCGTATTGGCGAGGGTGCCGTCCAGATCGAAGACAGCAGCCTTGATCGTCTCGCTTCCGGCGCCCCGTACGCCTCGCACAGGACGTTCGCCGACTACCGCTGATACGCGCATGGCTGGAGACCTTTCCGGATTCCGATGAGTGCACTGGCTGGGGAGCGTGGCCGTCCGGCTGGTCCCGGTGGCCCGCGGTCGACGACGGGCGACGGCTGGGGAGGGTTCTCCGTGACGCACCGCTGTCCCGACGCGGTGCGCTACCGCCATGACGGTCATCACGGAAGAGGAGGATCCCGTTTACCGCCTTCGCAGATTTAAAAACCGTCTGCGCTGTTTGTCAATGCACTCCCGTCCCAGATGCGAATCTCCCGCTCAATCCTGGGCCTCACACGGGAATCGTGGGCTGTTCAACCACTTTTCGACGGTCGGACGAGCGATCGGTATGCGACGCCGCGCGCCCATACCGGCCATTCCGGAATCCCATACAGAACCGCATGGTTGGTTTTCTCAGTAGACTGTCCTGCCAGCTCGCAGCCGTACTAGAGACGGGACGGACACCGTGCCCACGCAGCATCGCGCCATCCAGAGCCGCCAGGCGCTCATCCGCTCGGCCGCCGAGACCTTCCTGGAGAAAGGGGTGCCCGCGGCCGGGATGGTCGAGATCAGCCGGCGGGCCCGGCTGAGCAAGGGCGCGCTCTACTTCCACTTCACGTCCAAGGACGATCTGACCCTCGCGGTGCGCGACACGGCGCTGGACACCCTCCAGCGGATCGAGGAGGGGCTGATCCGCTCACCCCAGCCGATCGGCGCCGCCGTACAGGACTTCGCCGCGGAGCTGTTCGCGCGGGTGGAGGGCGATCCGGTGCTGCGCGCGGGGCTGCGCCTGCGCCCCGAGACCGCGCCGGGCCTGGAGATCACCTCCCTGGAGCGGCGCTGGTACGCACTCTTCCTCGACAAGGCCATGACCGGCGGGGCCGGTGGCGCTTCGCGATCAGAAACCGAACCGCGCCGCACCGCACAGCTGTTGACGTCGGTGGTGGTGGGCCTGCTGCACCTCGGCTACGAGGACCCCGCCTGGTGGGCGGAGGCGGCGCTGGCCGACGTCTGGACGCTGCTCCCGGCCGCCCCCGCCGCCGTCCCGGCCCCCGCCGGAAGCTGAACCGCGCGGCACCACACGCGCCAACCGGCCGGACGCCTCGGCGGCCACCGCACCGACGGCCGCGCCTCCCATCGCCTCACCGGGACGGAACGACGCCGCCGACAGCCGGACGCCGGCCGTCCGGGTCCGCAGCGCCGCGGTGACGGCCATCACCCGCGTACGGCACGGGACTTGCCCAGGCCCCGGGTGGGCACCGACGCCTCGGCGAGGGTGACATGCTCCTCGCCGGACGGGCCGGCGAGGTGTGCGGCGCACCGGATCTCGCGGTGAACCGCGGGGCGTGGCGGCGGTATCTCCACGGGGCGACGGTCGCACTCCGTGACGGTGTGACGGTCCCTGATGCACGGACCGTACCGCTTGGGTGGTTCCTTATGATGCGGAACGAGACCCCGGCCACGTGCGACGGGCGCACTCGGGCACAACAACTCCACGAGAGCATACGGAGGGCGATCGGTGGTCAAGCAGGAACGCGCAGTGCGCACACGGCGGGCGGTCCTTGAGGCGGCGGCGCAGGTGATGGGTGTGCGCGGGTACGAGGCCGCAACGATGGCGGAGATCATCCAGCGGGCCGGTGTCACCAAGGGCGCGCTGTACTTCCACTTCCCCTCCAAGCACGCGCTGGCCCGTGCGGTGATCAAGGAGCAGACCGAGCCGTTCGAGCAGAAGGTCACCGCCTCCCGGCTCCAGGACGCGATCGACTTCACGCATCAGGTGGCGGTGGCGCTGCGGGACGACCCGCTGCTCCAGGCCGGTACCCGTATCGCGCTGGAGACGACGTTCAGCGAGGAGCCGCTGGTGCCGTACCACGCGTGGATCGACATCATCACGAAGATGTTCTCCGACGCCCAGGAGAACGGCGAGCTGCTGCCCGGCGTCTCGCCCGATGTGGCGGCGGAGTTCTTCACCTCGTCGTACTTCGGCGTGCAGCTGTTCTCGATGGCGGCGAGCAACCGCAGAGATCTGCCGGATCGGGTCACCGTGCTGTGGAAGCACACGCTGCCGGGGCTCGCGACGGCGGGCGCGCTGAGCCACCTGGAGCCGCGCGGCACCGAGGCGCGGACCGCGGTCTGAGCCCGGCGCCACGGGCCCGGCGGACCGGCCCGTGACACACAGGGCGGACCCGGCCCCTCCGGGGTCAGCTCAGGGGCGCGGGCTCCGAGCGGTGCGCCTCCTCGGAGGACTGCGCGCCCTCGTCCGGCGTCGGCTCCGGGGCGGTCCGCAGGCGGGAGTGGCGGCGGCCGTAGAGCGCGTAGACGACCGCGCCGACGACGAGGAATCCGGCGAACTCCAGCCAGGTCGCGCGGCCCGTCCCGTAGATCAGGTAGAGGCTGAACGCGATGCCCAGGAGCGGGCTGACCGGGAAGAGCGGGACCCGGAAGCGGCGGGCGAGACCGGGGCGGGTGCGGCGCAGCACCATGACGCTGATGTTCACCACCGCCATGATCGCCAGGGTGCCGATGGTCGTCAGGTTCATCACCACGTCCAGCGGGACGACGGCTGCGGGGACGGCGAAGACGACCGCGACGATCCAGGTGTTGGCGACGGGCGTGGCGGTCCGGGGCGAGATCCGGGCGAAGACCCTCGGGATCAAGCCATCACGCGACATCGACATCAGGATGCGGGTCTGGCCGTACATGACCGCCAGAACGACGGAGGCGATGGCGACGACCGCGCCGAAGGCGATCACCCCGCCGCCGACGGCGGAGTGCGTGACGTGGTTGACGATCAGCGAGAGCGCCGCGGGCTTGTCGGCGACGTCCCCGGCGGAGAGCGCACCGATGGCGCTGAGGGCGACCAGGCAGTAGAGCACGGTGACGACACCGATGCAGATCATGATCGCGAGCGGGATGTTCCGGCGCGGGTTCTTGACCTCCTCACCGGCGGTGGTGATCGCGTCGAAGCCGATGTACGAGAAGAACGCGACGGAGGCGCCCGAGGTGATCCCGGCGACGCCCTCGGGCGCGAACGGCGTGAGGTTGCCGTCGCGGAAGGCGGAGAGGGCGATGGCGCAGAACAGCAGCAGCACCGCGATCTTCAGGACGGCCATCGCGGCGGTGGCGCGGGCGCTCTCGCGGATGCCCCGCACCAGGAGCGTCGCGGCGAGCAGCAGCACGACGACCGCCGGGACGTTGACGATGCCGCCGTCGCCGGGCGGGCTGGCCAGCGCGGCGGGCAGCTGCCAGCCGGTGAGGCTGCCGAGGAGTTCGTTGAGGTACTGGCCCCAGCCGACCGCGACCGCCGACACCGAGACGCCGTACTCCAGCAGCAGACACCAGCCGACGAGGAACGCGGTCCGCTCGCCGAGGGTGGCGTACGCGTAGGAGTACGAGCTGCCGGACACCGGGATCGCGCCGCCGAGCTCGGCGAAGGAGAAGGCGGTGAAGATGCAGGTCAGCGCGGCGAGAACGAAGGAGATGAGGACGGCGGGACCGGCGTGGGCAACGGTGTCGGAGAGGCCGACGAAGATGCCGGTGCCGACGATGGCGCCGATGCCGAAGCAGACGACCTGGAAGAGCCCCATGCTGCGGGTGAGGCCGTTGCCGTCGAGGTCCGTGCCCGATTCGGCGAGGAGTGCGTCGGGGGATTTGATGCGCAGCCCGGGGCGGGCGGCGAGCGGTGCGCGCCGCGCCTGGGGCGGACGGCGGGCTGCGGACGGACGCATGGGGTGGTTCTCATCTCTGGTGGTGCGGGGTGCGCTACCGGTACGGGTGACGTCCGGCGTGCGGAAACGGGGTGTGGGCCGGTGGGCCCGGACCCCGTGAGCGGTCGATGGTAACCGCTATGACTGCATGATCGCCCATTTGTACGTATGGGTATGCGGTGCGGGGGGGGGGGGGGCCCCCCCCCCCCGCGGGGGGGGGGGCCCGCGCCGGGGGGGTGCGGGCGGCGCCACATATGTTGTGTTAGGGGTGGAACCCCCCCCGAC
>NZ_JBHYGX010000005.1:115064-151704 GCF_042739975.1 Streptomyces sp. NPDC059080 | reverse complement strand
GCTCCCCCGCCTGCAGAGGACTATCACAAAAAAAAAGAAACCAACCGCCCAGTTTCTGCCTTGGGGGGGGGGGGGGGGGGGGGGCCCCCCCCCCCCCCGCGGTCGGCTGTCGTCAGCGGCCGAGGGTGGCGACGAGGACCGCCTTGATGGTGTGCATGCGGTTCTCCGCCTCGTCGAAGACGACGGAGTGCGGGGACTCGAAGACCTCGTCGGTGACCTCCAGCGAGGTCAGGCCGTGACGGGCGTGGATCTCCCGGCCGATCGTCGTCCCCAGGTCGTGGAAGGCGGGCAGGCAGTGCAGGAACTTCACGTCCGGCCTGCCGGTGGCCCGCAGCACGTCCATGGTCACGGCGTACGGGGCGAGCAGCGCGATCCGCTCGTCCCAGACCTCCTTGGGCTCACCCATGGAGACCCAGACGTCGGTGGTCACGAAGTCGGCGCCGCGCACGCCCTCGGCGACGTCCTCGGTGAGCGTGATGCGGGCGCCGCTGGCCGCGGCGAGCGCGTGGGCCTGCGCCACGACCTCGTCGGACGGCCAGAGCAGGCGCGGCGCCACGATCCGGATGTCCATGCCGAGCAGCGCGCCGGTGACGAGGTAGGAGTTACCCATGTTGTAGCGGGCGTCGCCGAGGTAGGCGAAAGCGGTGTCGGTCAGCGGACGGCCGCCGCCGTGCTCGACGACGGTGAGGATGTCGGCGAGCATCTGGGTGGGGTGCCAGTCGTCCGTGAGCCCGTTGAACACCGGGACACCGGCGTACGCGGCCAGCTCCTCGACGTCCGCCTGCGCGCTGCCCCGGAACTCGATGCCGTCGAACATCCGGCCGAGGACGCGCGCGGTGTCGCGGACGGACTCCTTGTGCCCCAGCTGCGACGCGGACGGGTCGAGGTAGGTGGTCGAGGCGCCCTGGTCGGCGGCGGCGACCTCGAAGGCGCAGCGGGTGCGGGTCGAGGTCTTCTCGAAGATGAGGGCGATGTTGCGGCCGCGCAGCCGCTGGGTCTCGGTCCCGGCGCGTTTGGCGGCCTTCAGCTCGGCCGCCAGGTCGACCAGTCCGCGGAATTCCTCGGCGGTGAAGTCCAGCTCCTTGAGGAAGTGGCGGCCGGTGAGATCTATCGCCATGGTGACTCCTGGTTCACGGCATCGGGGCACGAGCGGATGTTTTCGGACAGACCCTGGAAGTGTATACGAGCCGCCGCATCACTATTCAGGAGCTGCGCCCTCGGACCCCGTGAGGCGCCCCATGATGACCCGCCCGGGGTGCTGCGGGGCGGGGCCCGGGGACGGCGGGATCCGGGCGTGGCCGGGACCAGACGGGGCCGGGACCAGACGGGGCCGGGACGGGGACCGGGACCAGGCGAGGCCGGGCCTGGGGCGGAGCCGGGTGCCGCCCGTCGCCCCGCCTCAGCCCATGCCCGGTATGGCGTCGCGCTCCACCGGACAGCTCATACAGCGCGGCCCGCCCCGGCCGCGGCCCAGTTCGCTGCCCGGGATGGTGATGACCTCGATGCCGCGCTTGCGCAGGAAGGTGTTGGTCGTGACGTTTCTCTCGTAGGCGACCACCACGCCCGGCTCCACCGCGAGGACGTTGCAGCCGTCGTCCCACTGCTCCCGCTCGGCGGCGTGCACGTCCTGGGTGGCGGTGAGCACCCGGATGTCGCTCAGCCCGAGCGCCGCCGCCATTGCGCGGTGCATGTGCTCCGGGGGATGGTCGGTGACCTTGAGGTCGTTCTCGCCGCCGCCCGGCTCGATGGTGTACGAGCGGAGCATGCCGAGCCCCGCGTACTGGGTGAAGGTATCGCCGTCGATCATGGTCATGACCGTGTCGAGGTGCATGAAGGCGCGGCTCTTGGGCATGTCCAGCGCCACGATGGTGCGGGCCGATCCGGCGGCGAACAGCCCCCTGGCCAGCATCTCCACGGCCTGCGGCGTGGTCCGCTCGCTCATCCCGATCAGCACCGCGCCGTTGCCGAGCACCAGCACGTCGCCGCCCTCGATGGTGGACGGGTAGTCCGCCTGCCCCTCCGACCAGACATGGAACTCCTCGTCGCGGAAGAGCGGATGGTGGGCGTAGATCGCCTCGTAGTGCACCGTCTCGCGCTGCCGGGCCGGCCAGCGCATGGCGTTGACCGACACCCCGTCGTAGACCCAGGCGGAGGTGTCGCGGGTGAAGAGGTGGTTGGGCAGCGGGCCGAGCAGGAAGTCGTCCAGCCCCATGACGTGGAAGCGCACCGACGTCGGCTCCGGGTACCGCTCCAGGAACTCCCGCTTCGTCATGCCGCCGACCAGCGCCTCGGCCAGCTCCGGCACCGGCAGCGCGTCGAAGGCGGCCCGCAGGTGGTCGGTGGCGAGCGGACCGTACTCCTTTTCGTCGAAGACGCGGTCCAGGACCAGCTCGCGCGCGGCGGGCAGGGCGAGCGTCTCGGCCAGCAGATCGCCGAAGAGATGCACCGCCACGCCACGGTCGCGCAGCACATCGGCGAATCCGTCGTGCTCCGCCCGCGCCCGGCGCACCCACAGCACGTCGTCGAAGAGCAGCGCGTCCTTGTTGGTCGGCGTCAGCCGCTTCAGCTCCAGATCGGGACGGTGCAGGATGACGCGGCGCAGCCGCCCGGCCTCGGAATCGACTTGGAATCCCATCTCTCCATCTTGGCCGCTTCCGCCCCACGGTGAACGCTGCCCGCGGGATTCGGGGGAGAAGTGGGGGTTCGGCTCCGGGGTACGACGGGGTGTTCCCTGGTCGGGGGTCGGGGTTGAGGTCGGGGTTGAGGCTGAGGCCGGTTTTCGGCTGGGGCGTGTGCCGGACCCGCGTCCGAGCCCATGCCAGGGCTGTCCCGCGTCCCGCCCGGTTCTGCGCTACGCGGCTCCGCCCGGTGCCGGCTTCCTCGGGGCGCGGAAGATCGGCGGGGTGGGGCGGCGCGCCGAGCCAGGCGGGCGGGCGTTCCGCGCGGGGAGGGCGCATCGGCGGCTCCGCGCGCCGGGTCCGCGCGCTCCGCTCCGCTCTTCGCGCCGCGCACCGCGCGAGCACCGGGCGGCGCCCTGCCCGTACGCCCCGCACCGCCGCCCGGCGCGGGCCCCGGGCTCCGGCGCCCGCGCCCGCCCGGTCGGCGCGCCGGTGTGGCGCCGCGGGGACCGGGATCTTTCCACTGGCGACGCCGCGAACGCCGCTCGGACGCCACCGGGACAGCGCCCCGGCACCGGCTCGCGCGACGGCCGCACGCGGTCGGTTCGATGCGTTCCCGGGGCGCGGATAGCCGCCCGTCCCGCATCGCTCACGGGTCGGCAGCAGGCTCGCCCGTGGCCGATTCCGGCCGTCTCCGCCTTCCCGCCCACGCCCCCTCCCGTACGGGATCCGGGGCATCCCCTACGGGCTCCGGCGCGCCGCCCGACGGGATTCCGGTACGGCGGCCGAGCCCTCCGGCACACCGCCGCCGCACATCGAGCCGTCGTCAACATGGCGCCGAACGGGCCGCAGGCACCGCGCCGAAACCGGCGCCAAGTTGACGGCAATTACGGCAAAGCGCCATATCAGCGGCCCCGCAAAACGCCCGCCGGCCCCGCTGCCCGTCCGCCTCGCTCCGCCGCCCCGGCGAACGATGACGCCCGCGCCTCGACACCGGGCCCCTCGCTCAACAGCCGGCCGCCCAGGCACTGAAGGCACAGCACTCCGCGGCACAGCACCAGGAAGCCCCGGACCGCACGAGGGCCGTCGGTCCGGCGGTCACCCGCCCGGCCCGACGGCCCTCGACGCAGTGCGGGTTCACCGGCCCCGGGGCGTGGCCCGGTCCGACGGTCCCGCGGTTCAACCGAGCTGCGACTGCACCTGGGCGGAGATCAGCTCCAGGTGGTCCAGGTCGTCCAGATCCAGGATCTGGAGGTAGACGCGGGAAGCGCCGATCTCGGCGTACCGCCCGATCTTGTCGACGACCTCCGCGGGCGAACCGGCCAGGCCGTTGGCCTTCAGCTCGTCCACCTCGCGCCCGATGGCCGCCGCACGGCGCGCCACCTCGGCGTCGTCCTTGCCGACGCAGGCGACGAGGGCGTTGGAGTACACCAGGTCGTCCCCCTTGCGCCCGGCCGTCTCCGCCGCCGCCCGCACCCGGCCGAACTGGCGCTCACTGTCCTGGAGCGAGGCGAAGGGGATGTTGAACTCGTCGGCGTACTGCGCGGCGAGCCGCGGCGTACGCGTCGCCCCGTGGCCACCGATCAGCACCGGGACCTTCCGCTGGGCGGGCTTGGGCAGCGCGGGCGACTTCGTCAGCTGGTAGTGCGTACCGTCAAAGGAGAACTCCGCGCCCGGCGCGGTGCCCCACAGGCCGGTGACGATCGCGAGTTGCTCCTCCAGCCTGGCGAACTTCTCCTGGGGGAAGGGGATGCCGTACGCCTTGTGCTCCTCCTCGAACCAGCCCGCGCCCAGGCCCAGTTCGATGCGGCCGCCGGACATCTGGTCGACCTGGGCGACCTGGATCGCCAGCACACCGGGCAGGCGGAAGGTACCGGCGGTCATCAGGGTGCCGAGGCGGATACGCCGCGTCTCACGGGCGAGACCGGCCAGGGTGATCCAGGCATCCGTCGGGCCGGGCTGACCGTCGGAGTTGCCCATCGCGAGGTAGTGGTCGGAGCGGAAGAAAGCGTCGAAGCCGAGGTCTTCGGTGGCCTTGGCGACGGCGAGAAGGGTGTCGTAGGAAGCCCCCTGCTGAGGCTCCGTGAAAATACGCAGATCCATGCCTCCATCCTGCACGCTCGGCCTCCGCGGAACCGTCGCCGCGGACCGCGTGCCCCGGATCGACGCGTCCGGCGAACGGAAGGAGCCATCGGCGAGGCGAGGTGTGTTCTCTCGGGGCACGAGCCCTGTCGGATGCGAGTCGTGCCGGGGAGCGCGAGTCCGGCGCCGCCGGGAGCGGGCCAGTGGGGCGGGGCCGACGGAAGGCCGGGGCGAACGGCCGGTGGCGTCGGGCCGGGCGGAAGGCCAGGAGGAAACGGCCGACCCGCAGCCCCGCGCCTCAGGCGAGATCGCGGTCGCGTACCTCCAGCTTTTCGAGTATTCCGGCGATGCGGTCACGCGATTCGTCCGCGGAGTCCATCACCTCGACGCAGGTCCAGTACATCCCCTCCTCGTCCGCCGTGCACACGATGCCCACCAGCGCCTCGCAGACCTCCCGTAGCAGTCCGCGCAGGCCGGTCAACGCGGCTCTGACGTCCTTCACTTCGGTGAGCTGGGCCGCCCGCAGACCGCCCGCTCTCGCCACCGGGCAGAGCAGTCCCCCGCTGAACCGCCCGCCCGCATCGCCCAACCCCCGTGCCCGGGAGCGCACTTCGTACGGACCGAATATCGCGAGATGGCTCCCGACCGCCTCGGCCAGGGCTTGCGCCTGCCACGCCTCGACGACCACTTCCTGCACCGTGCTCGCCTCTGCCAGACCGCGCCGACTGGCCGCGATGATCCGCACCGCGTCCATGCGCGTTCCTCCCTTCGTCGTCATCCGTCTCACCCCACACTCTTCCACTACCCAGAGTGAGGGTGAACACCCGAAAACGCCAGGGGAATTCGCAAATCTATGGACAACCAAGGCGATGCGGAGGGATCCATGACTCCGGAGAGTGACTTATGGAGTGCCCGAGTCCCTTCGTTCACTTCTGCCATTGCCTTCCCTCCACCACCTGACGCACCGCCGGATCGCGGCCGTCCCTTCGGCCCCGGGCGTCACGGCGTTCCGTTCCGCCGCGGCAGGCAGCGCGTTGCTCACGGGAGGCGCCGGTTCAAAGGCGACGGAACGCCCGGAAGCGCCCCGCGCACACGCCCGAACCGGCCACGCCCGGCAACAGCGACGGCCGGCCCCGCCCGGGACCGGCCGTCACCACTCCTCCTGCGGCGGGGGAGCGCCGCCCGGCCCTCCCCACGTTCCTGCCCCGCCGGTGGTCGCTACCGGGGAACGGCGGGGAACGGCCAGGCGAAGCTCAGGAGGCGGAATCCGTCCCGCCGGACCCCTCCCCCGTGCGATCGCGGTCCGGCCGGGCGTCGTGCCCCGCGGGGAAGCGGGACTCGTTGCGTTCGATCTTCGCCGCCAGTGCCGTCAGGGCGTCGATCCCCAGGGCCTCGCAGAACTGCAGCAGATACGCGAGGACATCCGCGACCTCGTCCTCCACCCGGCGCGCGGAGGCCGGTTCGGACATCACCGCGGCCGACTGCTCAGGGGTCAGCCACTGGAAGATCTCGACCAGTTCGGACGCCTCGACGCTGAGCGCCGCCGCCAGGTTCTTGGGGTTGTGGTACTGCTGCCAGTCCCGTGCGGCGGCGAATGCGGCCAGTCGCCGCTGGAGGGTGTGGAGATCTTCACTCATGCCCCCAGGTGTAGCACCCGCACCCCGGGCAGTCCGTCGGCGACCGCCGGATCCCGCACCGTCCCCAGGAGCCGTACCCGGCCGCGGTCCGCCATCCGCACGGCCAGCGCCATCAGTTCGGCCGCCTGCCGGGCGTCCATGCAGCGGTCCGCGCCGTCCGCGACGACCGTCAGCTGCTGAAGGGCCTCCGGGATCTCCGCCACCGGGTCCATCGCCAGCGCCCCGGGCCCGGTGAGCAGCACCACGGCGAGCCCCAGATAGCGCAACTCGCCGTCGCCGAGCCGGTCCAGGGGCATCACCCCCAGGCGCCCCCGGTCGAGTACGGCCTGGAGGCCCGTCCGTCCGGCCCGTTCGCCCCGGGGCGCCCTCGGGCCCGGCGCCGCCTCGGCACCACTCCGCCCGTCGGCCGCCGTCCGCCGGTCCGGCTGCCGGGGCACGGTGCGCAGCCCCTCGACCGGTCCCGTAGAGGCGGCCCGTACCGCCGCCACCAGGCCGGTGGGGCGCCGCGTGCGCTCCTCGGCCATCCGCTCCAGGACCACCGACAGGTTGTCGCAGGAGGGCCGCAGCCGCCCCTCGTCCACCCCGTCGCCCAGGGCGGGGCGGCCCTCCGTCCGCGTCGCCGTACCCGACCGGACGGCGACGCGTCGCCCCCGGGGTGTACGGCCGTCCGCCGCGCCCCCGGGGCCGTCGGTTTCCCCGGCGCGCCCCGGGACGGGCCGTTCACCGCGGATCGCCTCCGGCCACGGATCGCACCGGAAGACCGACCTGAGCGCCACCACGACCTGCTCCGCGGCGGCCAGCACCAGCCGCTGACCGGCCGTCTTGCCCGCGACGCGGAGCGGCAGCAGCGAGGTGCCTAGGCGGTCGTCGGGCAGTGGCGCGCGGGTGACGGGCGCCGCGCCCGCCGTGTGCCAGGCGGCCTGCACGGCGCGGCGGGCCGGATCCGTCAGGGCGGTGGTGAGAAGGGTTTCGCCCCCGCCGGTCAGCCGCTCCCCGGCGATCCGCAGATCGGGTTCGGTCTGGACGGCCAGATCGAGGTGGACCGGCCCGGCCGGACCGTCGACGGTGCAGCCGATGCGGAAGCCCCGGCGGCCCTGCTCGTCGGGGCGCGCGTCGGCCGGTACGCACGCCGGGGCGCCGCCGGGTACGGACGCCAGCGCGTCCGCGAGCCGCTCCCCGGCGCCGAGCCGGGCGAGGATGCCGTACGCCTGGAGGGCCCCGGTCTTGCCGCTGCCGCTCGGGCCGGTGAGCAGAGTGACGGGGCTCAACGGGAGGCTGACGCCCCGGTGGTTGCGGAAGGCGGAGAGTCGTAACTCGGTGAGCGCGGGACGCGCGCTGTCGCTATGCATAGCTCGAAGCTATGCAGGGTCCCATGGGACGCCCGCCGGAGAACCGTTACATCGTCAGCTCTTCCTACGAATGAGGGAGGGAGCCGACGGCCGGTTCCGCGACCTCCGTGCCCTGGGGTGCGAGCAGGAAGACATTGGTGTCCACGCGATGCATTCCGCTGGCCAGCCCGAAGACGACGCCGCTGGAGAAATCGAGGATGCGCTTGGCGACATCCGCGTCGGCGCTGCTGAGATCCAGCAGTACGGGGATCTGCGCCATCAGGTATTCGGCGACCTCGCGGGCGTCGGCGAAAGTCTGCACCCGGATCACGACGAACCGGCGGCTCTCCTCGGTCGGATCGTCGTCGGGGAGCGCGCGGTGATCCGGCCAGGAGGGCCATTCACTGCCGCTACGCAGCGGGACGACCTCGGCCAGACCTTCCCACTGCTCATCGGTGGCATCGGGGCCGTTCACCGCTTCACCTCATTCGTGGGGGGCACTGCCTGACGCAATATCCACATCGATCAATTCCAGGGATAAACATACAAACACCGCCGGGTGCGGTACACATCGCACCACATCCGCGGCCCATCCTGCACCATCCACGCGGGCTGGAACCGACAGCCCGGGCGGTTTCCCGCGTCGGGATTGTGTGTGCCTCTTCACCCCGTACGCGGCGCCTTACGGGGGAGGGTCCGCATACCGCGAGTACGGCCCCTCCACCCCTGGAAAGGGGTGGAGGAACGCGGAAATCCGCGACCCGGTCACGGCCGGTCGGCGGCGGTTTCCGCAGGAGTCGGCGCGGTTTCCGCAGGAAGGGGCGGGGTCGAGGCTTTACTGCACATTGGTTGCAAGTAAAACTGACCCGCAGGAATGTGGAGGGCAAGCCCTTCGGAAGAAAGCAGTATCCATGCCCACGTCCCCGTCCACGCCCGCGGCCGGTCCCGCGCTCTCCCGCCGGCAGCGCATCGCCCGCTCGATGACCCGCGCCGAATGGGGCCGGATGGCGGGCATGGCCTCGTTCATCGTCGCCCTGCACGTCATCGGGTGGTTCACGCTGGTCGCCATCGTGGCGCCGGAGCACTACAGCCTGGGCACCAAGACCTTCGGGATCGGCATCGGGGTCACCGCGTACACCCTGGGCATGCGCCACGCCTTCGACGCCGATCACATCGCCGCCATCGACAACACCACCCGCAAGCTCATGGGTGAGGGGCAGCGCCCGCTGTCGGTCGGCTTCTGGTTCTCGCTGGGCCACTCCAGCGTCGTCTTCGCCCTGGCCTTCCTGCTCTCCCTCGGCGTGAAGACCCTCGCCGGGCCCGTACAGGACGACGGCTCCCGGCTGCACGACATCACCGGGCTGATCGGCACCACCGTCTCCGGCGTCTTCCTCTACGTCATCGCCACGGTCAACCTCGTCATCCTGGTCGGCATCTGGCGGGTCTTCCGGCGGATGCGGGCCGGATCGTTCGACGAAGACGCCCTGGAGGAGCAGCTCAACAAGCGCGGGTTCATGAACCGCCTCCTCGGCCGCGTCATGAAGTCGATCACCAAGCCGTGGCAGATGTACCCGCTGGGCCTGCTCTTCGGCCTCGGCTTCGACACCGCGACCGAGATCGCGCTGCTGGTGCTGGCCGGGTCCGGCGCCGCCTCCGGTCTGCCCTGGTACGCCATTCTCTGCCTGCCGGTGCTCTTCGCGGCGGGGATGTCGCTGCTGGACACCATCGACGGCTCGTTCATGAACTTCGCCTACGGCTGGGCGTTCTCCAAGCCGGTCCGCAAGGTCTATTACAACCTCACCATCACCGGGCTCTCCGTCGCCGTCGCCCTGCTCATCGGCACCGTCGAACTCCTCGGTCTCCTCGCCGAGAAGCTCGCTCTGCACGGCTTCTTCTGGGACTGGATCGCCGGGCTCGACCTCAACCTCGTCGGCTTCGTCATCGTGGGCCTCTTCTTCGCCACCTGGGTGATCGCCCTCGCCGTCTGGAAGTTCGGCCGCATCGAGGAGAAGTGGACCGCCGGTCTCCGGCCCGGCGCCGTCCGGGAGGGCGCGCTCAGCTCGTCGGAGTGACCGCCGCACGCCCCCCGTCACCCCGTCGGCCCCGCGCAACAGCGGGAAAACCCGGACACCCGCCGGATCACCACGGGGAAGCGGGTCCCCTCGGGGAAGGTGGGGCGAACGGTCCGCTCCCCCGGTGCTGCGAGGTGGCTCAGCTGTGTCGGACGTCCTCCACATCGCCCTCACCGTCGTGGTGTTCGCGCTCATCTCACTGGCCGCCCGAGGGGCGGGGCGGCTGTGAGCGCGGACGACATCATCGGCCTGGTGGTCGCTGTCAGCCTGGTGATCTACCTGATCGTCTGTCTCGTCCGTCCCGAGAAGTTCTAGGCGGACGCGGATGAGCGACACGCTCGCCGGCTGCCTCCAGGCGCTGCTGCTGGTGGCGGCGCTGGCCCTCTCGTACCGCCCGCTGGGTGACCATCTCGCGCGGGTGCTCACCGCCACCGGCCACGGGCGCGTCGAGCGGCTGGTGCACCGCGCGGGTGGGGTGAACGCCGCGGTGGAGCAGCGCTGGCCGGTCTATCTGCGCAGCGCCCTCGCGTTCTCCGCGGTGTCTGTGCTGTTCCTGTACGCGTTCCTGCGCCTGCAGAACCTTCTGCTGCTCTCCCTCGGCAGGGGCGCCGTCCCCGCGGACCTGTCGTTCAACACCGCGGCGTCGTTCGTCACCAACACCGACTGGCAGGCGTACGCGGGCGAGTCGGTCATGGGGCATCTGGTGCAGATGGCCGGGTTCACGGTGCAGAACTTCGTCTCCTCCGCCGTGGGCATCGCCGTCGTCGCCACGCTGATCCGCGGCTTCACCAGGAAGCAGACCGACCAGGTCGGCAATTTCTGGGTGGACCTGACCCGGATCGTGCTGCGGGTCCTGCTGCCCCTCGCGTTCGTCTTCGCGCTCGTCCTGGCCGCCTCCGGGGTGATCCAGAACCTCCACGGCGCCCAGGACGTCACGACCCTGGCGGGTGGTCACCAGAGTCTGACGGGCGGACCCGTCGCCTCCCAGGAAGTCATCAAGCAGCTGGGCACCAACGGCGGCGGCTTCTACAACGCGAACTCCGCGCACCCCTTCGAAAATCCCACCGCCCTCACCAACCTCATCGAGACCTATCTGATGCTGGTGATCGCGTTCGCCCTGCCGCGGACCTTCGGCGCCATGACCGGCGACCACGGGCAGGGCTACGCGATCGTGACCGTCATGGCGCTGCTCTGGATCGCCTCCCTCGTCACCGTCACCGTCAACGAACTGCACGGCGTCAGCAGCGCCGCCGGGCGGGCGGCCGACGGGATGATGGAGGGCAAGGAGACGCGGTTCGGGATCTGGGGCTCGGCGCTGTTCGCCGTCTCCACCACGCTCACCTCGTGCGGCGCCACCAACTCCGCCCATGACTCGTACACGCCCGGCGGCGGCGGGATGACGCTCTTCAACATGATGCTGGGCGAGATCGCACCGGGCGGTACGGGCTCCGGGCTGTACGGCATCCTCATCCTGGCGATCGTCGCGGTCTTCGTCGCCGGGCTGATGGTCGGCCGGACGCCCGAGTACCTGGGCAAGAAGCTGCGCGGCCGGGAGATGAAGTTCGCCTCGCTCTACCTGCTGACCACGCCCGCGCTCGCTCTCACCGGGGCAGCCCTGGCGATGGCACTGCCCGGCGAGCGGGCGGCCATGCTCAACAGCGGTCCGCACGGTTTCTCGGAGGTGCTGTACGCGCTGACGTCCGCGGCGAACAACAACGGCTCGGCGTTCGCCGGGCTGAGCGCGAACACGGGCTGGTACAACACGGTCCTCGGGGTCGTCATGCTGCTCGGCCGCTTTCTGCCGATGGTGTTCGTGCTGGCGCTCGCCGGTTCGCTCGCCGGTCAGCGGCACGTCCCGGTCACCGCGGGCACGCTCGCCACCCACCGGCCGCTGTTCATCGCGCTGCTGACCGGCGTGGTCCTCATCGTCGTTGGTCTGACGTACTTCCCGGCCCTCGCCCTGGGCCCGATCGCGGAGGCGCTGCACTGATGTCCACGCCCGGTCTCTCCACCCCGGCCCGGGACCGGGTCTCGGGCGGGCTGCTCGACCCGGGACAGCTGGTGCGGTCCCTGCCCGGCGCCGTGCGCAAGCTCGATCCGCGGGTGATGTTCCGTCACCCGGTGATGTTCGTGGTGGAGGTCGGCGCGGCCCTGACCACGCTGGCCGCCGCCGAGACGCCGAGCGTCTTCGCCTGGGTGATCACCACGTGGCTGTGGCTGACGGTCCTCTTCGCCAACCTGGCCGAGGCGGTCGCCGAGGGCCGGGGGAAGGCGCAGGCGGAGTCGTTGCGGCGGGCCCGGACCACGGTCATGGCGCGGCGGCTGACCGGCTACCGGCCCGGTACGGCCGACGCCGCCGAGGAGGAGGTACCCGGCGTCGACCTGCGGCAGGGCGACCATGTGGTGATCGAGGCCGGGCAGATCATCCCGGGCGACGGTGATGTCGTCGAGGGCATCGCCAGCGTCGACGAATCGGCCGTCACCGGGGAATCGGCGCCGGTGATCCGGGAGTCGGGCGGCGACCGGTCGGCCGTCACCGGCGGGACGAAGGTGCTCTCGGACCGCATCGTCGTCAAGATCACCTCGAAGCCGGGCGAGACCTTCATCGACCGGATGATCGCGCTGGTCGAGGGTGCGGCCCGGCAGAAGACGCCCAACGAGATCGCGCTCGACATCCTGCTGGCGTCCCTCACCGTCATCTTCCTGATCGCCGTGGTGACGCTGCAGCCCTTCGCCCTCTTCGCCGGTGCCGGACAGACCCTCGTCGTCCTCACCGCCCTGGTCGTGGCGCTGATCCCCACCACCATCGGCGCGTTGCTCTCCGCCATCGGCATCGCCGGGATGGACCGGCTCGTGCAGCGCAACGTCCTGGCGATGTCCGGCCGCGCCGTCGAGGCGGCGGGCGACGTCAACACGCTGCTGCTCGACAAGACCGGCACCATCACCCTCGGCAACCGGCAGGCCGCGGAGTTCCTGCCCGCGCACGGCGTGGACATCGGCGAACTGGCGGACGCCGCCCAGCTGTCGTCGCTCGCCGACGCGACGCCCGAGGGGCGCTCGATCGTCGTCCTCGCCAAGGAGCGGCACGCGCTGCGCGGGCGTGACGAGGGCGAGCTGCACGGGGCGCGGTTCGTCCCCTTCACCGCGCAGAGCCGGATGAGCGGCGTCGACCTCGGCGGGGTGGCGGAGGGCCGGTCGCTGCGCAAGGGCGCGGCGACCGCGGTGATGCGCTGGGTCCGCGACAACGGCGGGCATCCCACCGCGGAGATCGGCCACCACGTCGACGGCATCTCGGCGAGCGGCGGCACCCCGCTGGTGGTGGGCGAGGTCCTCCGGGACGGCGGCACCCCCGCGGCCCGGGTGCTCGGCGTCATCCACCTCAAGGACGTGATCAAGAAAGGCATGCGGGAGCGCTTCGACGAGCTGCGCCGGATGGGCATCAAAACCATCATGATCACCGGCGACAACCCGCTCACCGCCAAGGCCATCGCCGCGGAGGCGGGCGTCGACGACTTCCTCGCCGAGGCCACCCCCGAGGACAAGATGGCCCTCATCAAACGCGAACAGGCGGGCGGCAAACTCGTCGCGATGACCGGCGACGGCACCAACGACGCCCCGGCCCTCGCCCAGGCGGACGTCGGCGTCGCCATGAACACCGGCACCTCCGCCGCCAAAGAGGCCGGAAACATGGTCGACCTCGACTCCAACCCCACCAAACTCATCGAAATCGTCGAGATCGGCAAACAACTCCTCATCACCCGCGGCGCCCTGACGACGTTCTCCATCGCCAACGACGTCGCCAAATACTTCGCGATCATCCCCGCGATGTTCGCGGCGGTGTACCCGGGCCTGGACGGGCTCAACATCATGCGGCTGCACAGCCCGACCTCCGCGATCACCTCCGCGATCGTCTTCAACGCCCTGATCATCGTCGCGTTGATCCCGCTCGCGCTGCGCGGCGTCCGCTACCGGCCGTCCTCCGCGGACCGGCTGCTCGCCCGCAACATCTGGGTCTACGGGATCGGCGGGCTGGTCCTGCCGTTCCTCGGCATCAAACTGCTCGACCTCGTCATCCAGTTCCTGCCCGGTCTGCGCTGACCGCCGCCCGGCGGCGGAGAGGACGCCCATGACACGCACCGCTCTCCCCACGGTCCTCCGCCACCATCTCGCGGCCCTGCGGATGCTGCTCGTGTTCACGGTGATCACGGGGCTGGCGTACCCCCTGCTCATCACCGGCATCGCCCAGGCGGTCCTCCCCGGGCAGGCCAACGGCTCGCTGCTGACGGTGGACGGCAGGCCGGTGGCCTCGCGGCTCCTCGGGCAGAACTTCACCCTGCCGCGGGCGCGCGGCGCACGGCCCGACCCGGCGTGGTTCCAGCCCCGCCCGTCGGCCTCCGGCTACGACCCGGGGAAATCCGGCGCCTCCAACCTCGGGCCGAACAACCCGGCGCTGGCCGCCGCCATCCGGGCGCGCCGCGCCACCGTCGCCGCCTTCGACGGGGTCCCCCCGGCGGCCGTCCCGGCGGACGCGGTCACGGCCGGTGGCTCCGGCCTCGACCCGGACATCTCCCCGGCGTACGCGTACGAGCAGGCCGGCCGGGTCGCCCGGGCCCGACGGCTCTCCCCCGCCCGCGTCCGGGCCCTGGTCGACCGGCACGTCCAGGGGCGCCAGCTGGGGTTCCTGGGGCAGCCCCGGGTGAATGTCGTCGTCCTCAACCGGGCGCTGGCCGGGCAGGGGCGGTAGCGCGGGGCGGGACGCCCGGTCCGCGTCGGCCGCGGGCGTCACTTCTGCCAGCCGACCGTCTCCGGCAGTGGGGTGTGGAAAATCGTCGCGCCGACGTTGGCGAGGCCCTTCTTCACGCCGTACGTCGACGGGCCGCTGAACAGCGGCAGGAAGGCGTACTGCGCCAGCGCCTTCCGTTCGGCCTTGTTGACCGCCGTCGCCTGCTTGCCCAGGTCGGCGATGTCGGCCGTGGCGCGGATCTCCTTGTCGAGGGCGGGGGTGCCCGCGCCGGTGAGGTTGGAGTCGCGGTCGGAGCAGTAGAAGTCGCAGAGGTAGCGGGCGCCGAACGGGTCCATGGAGCGGTTGCCGGAGAGGATCAGGTCGAAGCGGCGCTCGTTGAGGATCTTCGCGAAGTCCGCGTCGTCGCCCTTCTTGATGACGAGGTGGATACCGGCGGGCTTCAGCATGGCGGCGAGGGCGCCCGCGGTGGCCTTGCCCAGCGGATCGTCGCCGAGGAGGGTGTAGCCGATCTCCAGCTTCTTGCCGTTCTTGACGCGGACGCCGTCCGGGCCGGTCTTCCAGCCCGCCGCGTCGAGGGTCCTGGGCGCCTGGGCCGGCGCGTGCTTGAGGACGGCGGCGACGTTGTCCTCGTACCCCTTCTGGAAGCTGTAGAGCACGGCCGAGCCGGGCAGCGGTTCCTTGTAGTCGAGGCCCTGGAACTGGATGCGGGCGATCTGCGGGCGGTCGACGCTCTCGATGACGGCCTTGCGGACGGCCTTGTCGGCGAGGATCGGGGACTTGGTGTTGAAGTTCAGGGAGTACTCGAAGGGGCTGCCGCCGCTGCGGATCTCCGTGCCCTTCAGGCCCTTGAGCTGCTGGAGGCTCTCCGCGTCGACGGCGGAGGTGTAGTCGAGCTGGCCGTTCTTGAAGGCGTTGACCGCCGCCGTCGACTCCAGGTTGACGTAGACGCGCTTGTCGAGCTTGCCCTTCTTCCCCCACCACGTGGGGTTGCGGACGAAGGTGATGTTGCCGGAGTGGGTGTCCCAGCTGCCGACCGTGTACGGGCCCGCGCCCCACTCCGGGTGGGCCTTCTTCACGTACGCCTTGTTGAAGTTCCCGACCGTGGCGGCCTTGGGGTGCAGGAAGGTGCTGAAGAGGGCCGGCCAGGCGGGGTTGACGCCCTTGAAGCGGATGACGGCCTGCTTGGCGGTCTTCCCGCGCTCGACCGCGGTGATCCGGTCGTAGCCGTCCGTGGAGGAGGCGGCGAACTCCTTGTCGGAGCCGTTGTTCGCCTTCCAGGTGGCGTGGATCGCCGTCCAGTCGATGGGGGTGCCGTCGTTGAAGGTGGCCTTCGGATTGAGCGTGAGGACGACCGTCTGGTCGCCGCCGTCGACGGTGACCTTCACGTCGCTGTAGTAGTCGGGGTTGTACCACACCTCACCGGCGGGCGAGTAGGTGATCGCGTCGGCGTTGTACCAGCCCCAGACGCGGGCCGCGGTCAGCGTGGCGTTGACGTTGAACGGGTTGCCCTGGTCGTCGAAGGTCCCGGCGGTGGTGTAGGTGCCGCCGTCCTTGATCTTGTCGTAGGGCTGCGGGTTGTAGTCGACGGCGGCCGACGCGGTCCTGGGGCCGCCGGCCGTGTCCTTCGCGGCGGGCGCCTGGCAGGCGGTGGCGGCGACGGAGACGGCGGCGACGAGGGCGACGGGGAGGACCAGTCTTGCGCGCATGGCGGCAGGGTTCCTTCGTGTTTCGGGGAGCGTGCGGGAGGGGGTTCGGTTGCCCGTGCGGGCCGGGCCGGGTCCGGTCAGGCGGCGTGGCAGGCGTAGCGGTGGCCGGGGTCGCCGTCCGCGGCGGCCGGGGCCGGGCGTTCGGTGCGGCAGCGGCGGCGCAGGTCCTCACCGGCGAGGCGGTACAGCGGGCAGCGGCCCACGAAGACGCAGCCCTCGGGCAGCCGGGTGGCGCTCGGCTGCTCGCCCTCCAGCACCAGGCGCTCCCTGGTGCGTTCACGCTCCGGGTCGGGCACCGGGATCGCGGAGAGCAGCGCCCGGGTGTACGGGTGCCGGGGGTCGGCGAAGAGCGTTTCGGTGGGACCGGTCTCGACGAGGTGGCCGAGGTACATCACCGCGATGCGGTCGGAGAGGTAGCGGACGACGGCCAGGTCGTGGGCGACGACGAGGGTGGCGAGGGAGAGTTCCCGCCGCAGCCGCGCCAGCAGGTTGATCACGCCGGCCTGTACGGACACGTCGAGGGCGGAGAGCGGTTCGTCGAGGACGAGGAGTTTCGGCTCGGTCGCCAGGGCCCGGGCGATGCCGACGCGTTGACGCTGGCCGCCGGAGAGCGCGGCCGGGAAGCGGTCGCTCACGGCACCGTCCAGGCCGACCAGGCGCAGCAGTTCGGGGACGCGGGCGCGGATCGTGGCGCGGTCGGCGCCCATGGCCTGGAGGGGTTCGGCGAGCAGGTGGTGGACCGGCAGCCGCGGGTCGAGGGCGCCCAGCGGGTCCTGGAGGACGATCTGGACGTCCCGCCGCAACTCCCGTACGCGCGCTCCGGCGGTTGCGACATCGGTCCCGGCGATCTCGACGCGTCCGCCCTCGGGCCGCTTCAGCCGCAGGATCTCCAGGAGGGTGGTGGTCTTGCCGCTGCCGGACTCGCCGACCAGACCCAGGGTCTCCCCGGCGCGCAGCTCGAAGCTGACGCGGTTGACGGCGTGCAGGGTGCCGACCCGGCGTTTGAGGACGGCGCCCTTGGTGACGGGGAAGGTCTTGACCAGGTCCTCGACGCGGAGCACCACCTCGCCCGGCGTGGCGCCGCCCTGGACGGTGCCGGACTCGCCGCCCTGGGCGGTCCCGGTGGGGTCCAGCGTGCCGTCGGCCACCTCGTCGGCGCGCAGGCAGGCGGCCTGCCCGTGCCCGGGGACGTCGCGCAGTGCGGGGTCGGTGGTGCGGCAGGCGTCGACGGCGACGCGGCAGCGGCCGGCGAAGGCGCAGCCGGGCGGCGGACCGACGAGGGCGGGCGGCTCCCCGCCGATGGGGATCAGGGGGCGGCGCACCCCGCTGTCCACGGTGGGCACCGCGGCGAGCAGCCCGGCGGTGTACGGCATGACCGGCCGGTCGAACAGCTCCCGTACGCCCGCCCGTTCCACGATGCGGCCCGCGTACATCACGGCGATGTCGTCGGCGTGCCCGGCGACGACGCCGAGGTCGTGGGTGATGAGGACGAGCCCGGCGCCGGTCTCCCGCTGTGCCACCCGCAGCACGTCGAGGATCTGGGCCTGCACGGTGACGTCGAGGGCGGTGGTGGGTTCGTCGGCGATGAGGACGGACGGTTCGTTGGCGATGGCCAGGGCGATGACGACGCGCTGGCGCATACCGCCGGAGAACTCGTGAGGGAAGGAGCGGGCGCGCTCGCGCGGGTCGGGGATGCCGACGAGGTCGAGGAGTTCGACGGCGCGGTCCCAGGCGGCCCGCTTCGTCAGGTCCTGGTGGACCCGCAGGGCGTCGGAGAGCTGCCGGCCCACGGAGAAGATCGGGGTGAGCGCGGACAGCGGGTCCTGGAAGACCATGCCGAGGTCGGCGCCGCGTACCCCGGAGAGCGCCTTGTCGCCGAGTCCGACCAGGTCACGGCCGTTCAGCAGCACCTGTCCGCCGATGTCGGCGGCGGGCGGCAGCAGGCCCATGACGCCCATCGCGGTGGCTGATTTGCCGGAGCCGGATTCGCCGACGATGCCGAGGGTGCGGCCCGGCAGCAGATCGAAGCTGACGCCGCGGACCGCCTCGACGGGCCCGGCTTCGGAGGGGAAGGAGATCCGCAGGTCCCGGACGGAGAGCACGGGGGTGGTGGTGCCGGGCCGCGGTGCCGGGCGGGGCAGGGTCGTCGTACGGGTCATCGTCGGCCTCCAGCCGCGCCGGTCACGGAAGTGGGGTCGAGGGCGTCGCGCAGCCCGTCGCCGACGAAGGTCATCGACACGGTGAGCAGGACGACCAGGCCCGCGGGGAAGGCGAAGAGCCAGGGGGCGCTCGTGACCGTGCCCGCGCCGTCGGCGAGCATCGTGCCGAGGGAGATGTCCGGGGTCTGGACGCCGAACCCGAGGAAGGAGAGGGCGGTTTCGCTCAGTACGGTCGCGACGACGCCGAGCGTGAGGTTGACGATCAGCAGCGAGCCGAGGTTGGGGATGAGGTGCCGCAGGATGATGCGCGGCGCGCTGACGCCCATGAACTCCGCCGCCGTCACATAGTCCCTCTCGCGCAGGGAGGTCGAGACGGACCAGATGACGCGGGCGGTGGACATCCAGCCGAAGACCGTCAGCACGACGATGAGGACCCGCCAGTCACCGGCGAGGCGGTGGGAGACCAGCGCGAGGATGAGGAAGGAGGGGACGACCAGCAGGAAGTGGAGGACGGCGAGCGTCACCCGCTCGATCCGGCCACCGAAGTACGCGGCGCCGGAGCCGACGACCGCGGCGACGACGACGGTCAGCACGGAGACGCTGACGGCGATCACCAGGGACCGCTGGAGACCGTGGACGGCGGAGGCGTAGACGTCGTTGCCGCCCTGGTTGGTGCCGAACCAGTGGGTCGCGCCGGGTGGTTGGGTGAGCGCCGCGAAGTCGGTGTCGGCGTACGTGTACGGGGTGAGCAGCCCGCCGAGCGCGCTGAACAGCACCAGCAGGACGAAGATCGCCACGCCGGCGACGGCGAGCCGGTTGCGCAGGAAACGCCGCAGGTAGAGGCGGCCGAGGCGGTGGGCGGGCGGCGCGGGGGCCGGGGCGCCGGTTTCCGTGTCGGTGGCCATCTCAGCTCACCCGCACTCTCGGGTCGAGGAAGACGGTGGCGAGGTCCGCGAGGATCGCGCCGACGGCGGTGAGGGCTGCCGCGAAGGCGGCGGTGGCGACGGTGCCGTGCACATCGTTCTTGGCGATGGTCTGGAGGAAGTAGCGGCCCATGCCGTTCCAGCCGAAGATCGTCTCGGTGATGACGGCGCCGGTGAAGAGCGCCGGGATGCTGAACGCCACGGAGGTCGCCGTCGGGATGAGCGCGGTGCGCAACGCGCGGCGCCGGATCGCCTGGGCGCGGGTGAGCCCGGTGGCGCGGGCGGTGCGGACGTAGTCGGCGTGGAGCGTGTCGAGCAGCAGCGACCGCTGGGTCAGGTGGTAGCCGACGTATCCCATCAGGGTCAGGGTCAGGGTCGGCAGGATCAGATGGAGGAGGCGGTCGCCGATCGTGGGGAGCAGCCCCTCGACGTGGGGTGAGTTCTCCCCGGCGACGTAGAGGAAGTGCAGCCCGGCGTGCTGGTTGAGCCAGATGGCGACGAAGACCACGGCGAGGGCGGCGACGGACGTCGGGATGTTCAGCACCACGATGGAGACGGCCTGGGTGACACGGTCGGCCCAGCCGTACTGCCGCGATGCGGTGTACACGCCCAGCGCGACGCCGATCAGTACGGACAGGAGCGTGGCGATGACGACCAGTTCGGCGCTGACGAGGGAGCGGTAGCCGATCTCCCCGTTGACGGAGACGCCCGTGGGGGACTTGCCCCAGTCGAAATGGAGGACGACGGAGGTGAGCCAGTCCCACCACCGGTGCACCAACGGCACCTGCGGGTCCAGGTGGTAGGGCGCGAGGGCCCGGTCGATCTGCGCCTCGGTGCGGACCGGCCGCAGGTCCCGGAAGTTGGCGCGCGGGTCGAGGAACCAACTCGCCAGGAAATAGGTGGCGTTGGTGGCGACCACAATCATCAGCAGCCAGCCCGCCGCCTTACGCGTCACATGGCGCAGCACGCGCGCCACCTCCTGGGGCGGGCCGCGGGGGCGCCGGGTCTGCGGGATTTCTGCATGTGCCGTGGAGCTTTCCGGGAAGACGGGATGTAAGCACAAACGTGCGAACGCCAGTCTTGTCGGCGCTTCGCCACCGGCACCAGACTTTGCCTGCGTCCGCCACGAGACCGACATACCGCTGTAGCAATCGGCGGTATTCCCGGTTTCCCTATGCGGTGCGTCTCCTACGGGTATCGGCCCGCCCGGAAAGCACTTCCGGGAAGCTCCTTCTTCCGGGAATACGCCCTTTCCTTGCCGCTTTCCGCGGGATCAACTCCGGTGGCCAGGAAGGTGAGTGGCCCGCCGGCCGGATCCATTCGGCCCGTACGGCACCGGCGGCCGGTGGGGCACTGCCGCACCACCGGCCACCAGGGCGGACATCAGCCCGTAACGAGGCTCCCGAGCAGTTCGGCGGCGGGCTCCGGGTGGACGAGCCAGCGCAGATGACTTCCCGGGAGCGTATGGACGTCGAAGGGGTTACCGGGGGTGAGCGCGTCTCCTTCGCGGATCATCCGGTCCTGCATACCGAGCGGAATGGCGAGGTCTTCGGCCAGCCGCACATAGGTCTTGGGAATGCGGCCCCAGCTCGCTTCCTGCGCGCAGTCGGCGGTGGTTCCGGCGTCGAGATTGTCGTCGGGCTGGAAGGTGTTCAGGAAGGTGCGGAATTCGTCGTCGGTGAGGTCGGCGCCGACGGTCTGCCGCAACGCGGCGAGCGCCGCCGGGTCCGCGGTACGGAAATTGGTGCGGAGCATCCCGAGTTCCGCCGGATTCCCGACGAGCGCCGTCGCCAGGGCGGCCGGATCGGCGTCCGCCATCTCCGGCTCGGCGTAATACCCGGCGACATCGAGATCGACCGGGCACCACGCGGAGACGTAGACGAGGCGGTCGACGAGGTCGGGCCGGGCGTTGGCGACCGCGGTGAGGGTGATGCCGCCCCGGCTGTGGCCGACGAGCACGGTCGGACCGTTCCGCTGTGCCCGCTCCAGGGCGGCGATGACGCGGGCGACGGCGTCGGCGAGGGTGACATCCTTGATGCCGCCCGGCTCCGTGGCGAGCGCGTCGAGGTCCTGCGGCGCCTGGTACGCGGCGGGGAAGGTCGCCTCGAACCCGTGCCCCGGCAGGTCGACCGCGACGGACCGGTGCCCCAGAAGGCCGAGTTCGGCCTGGAGCGGCGCGAAGGAGAAGGAGTTGGCGAAGGCCCCGTGAACGAGGACGAAGGTCGGAAGAGTCTGCATGCCCCAGCGTCCAACGGAAGCGTGCGGCGCGACAAGCGGGGGCGGGTGTGAAGTGGTCGGGGTGGCGGGGTGGATTGCCCGGGGTGGCGGGAGCGCGGCCGGGCTGTGCCGGTACGGCGCCCCGTGCGCGAGGCCGGGCCGTACCGGGTGCGGCACCCCCGCTCGGCCCGGCGCACGGCGACGGCCCCGACCCCCCGTCCGATGGCCCTCACGAACGCCCGCCTGCACTTCCACGGCCTGGGCGCGACCCACCCTGCGAAGGCGAGGTGAGCGGGCGGCCTCGCGGAGTTGCGCCGGGGCCGGGGCGGTGTGCGACAGTGGACGTCCGGTCGGCCGGGCGCGCGTCTGCGCTGCCGCTACCGGACCCTCCACTTCCCGACACGGCCCTCTCCGGGTGCGCCCCCGCGCACCCGGGGACGCGGCCTCCCCACGCCCCCGAGAGAGCTATGCAGGCAACGACACCCGCCCCCCGCACCACGGACCCGCTCGGTCAGGGTCTGGAGTCGCGGGACGGTACCGCTCTGCTGCGCTTCGGCGTCGCGCGGCGCCGCCCGGCCGACCGGATCAGCTGGAGCGGCACCGGCGCCGTGGCCTGGCTCGACCGCGGACAGGTGCTGAGCGTCGGGGATCCGGACGCCGCCGCCGGCCTCGTCCTGCGCGCCGCCCACGGGCTCCCGGACCGGGTGCGGGAGTTCACCGTGCCGCGTGGCTCCGATGTCCTGGTCGGGCGGCACCTCCCGGTGACCGGCGCCGTCGAGCGGGTCTTCCGCTGGACGGAACAGGAGCCGCCCCCGCACGCCGCGGAGGAACGGGTCCAGGCCCTGGACGCCACGGACCACGACGCGCTGCGCGCCTTCCTCGCCGAGCACAACCCCAGGCACTCCACGGGCCCCGGCTCCTCCGACGTCAGCCTCTGGGCCGGGATCCGCGACGACGCCGGGCAGCTGGTGGCGTGCGGGGCGCTGAGCCGCCTGCGGGACAGCGGCGCGCCCTTGATGGTCTCCGTCGCCACCGACGCGGCCCGGCGCGGCGAGGGCCTGGGCGCCGCGCTCACTTCCTGGCTGACCCGGCACGCCGTCCGCAACGACGGTGTGTGCACCCTGTGGCAGCTCGGCGGCAACGCCCCCGCCGAACGGCTCTACGACCGCCTCGGCTACCGCACCGGCGACCCCTGTGTGACCGCCCGGATCGCGCCCGCGCCGCCGATGGCCGCCTGATCCGCCACCGCGGCGACGCGGCGGGACCCCTTGATCCCGCCCGCCGGAGACGACCTAGAATCACCGAATGATCTTTATTGTTGTGAAGTTTCCGGTGAAGCCCGAATACGCCGAGGAGTGGCCGTCGCACGTGGCCGCGTTCACCCAGGCCACGCGGGCGGAGCCGGGCAACCTCTGGTTCGAGTGGTCCCGCGGCGTCGAGGACCCGCTGTCCTACACCCTCGTCGAGGCGTTCCAGGACGACGCCGCCGAGGCCCACGTCACCTCCGACCACTTCCGTGCCGGGCTGGAGACCATGCGCCCGCTGCTGCGGCACACCCCCGAGATCGTGAGCACCACCATCGAGGGCGCCACCAGCTGGAGCGCCATGGGCGAGCTGGTCATCGGCTGACACCCGGCCGCGTCACGGCCGCCGTACGGGGGACCCCGCGGTGCGGGCCACAATCCGTACGGCGTCCGGGTCAGGACGGTTTCAGGGGGCGGACCAGGAGCGGCACGCCGGTTTCCTGGTGCCCGCCGCTGGCCAGCATCCGCACCTCACCGCGGTCGCTGATCTCGGCGCGGACGATGCCCGTCTCGTCCTCGTAGACCGGGTATCCGCCCGCCCCGGCGGCTGCGGTGCGCCGGACGACCACCACGTCGTCGGCGACGGCGGACGCCTGGAACACCAGCTCAAAGGCTTCCGGATACTCCATGGGTGCCTCTTCGGTGATGCGTTGTCGACTGTTCCATCGTCTCGCACCCCGGGCCGCCGGGCGAGCTGTACTGGGAGACCTCCGCGGTCCTCCGGCGCCCCGCCTCCGCCGAACGCCTCGCCGCCCTCCGCGAGCTGCACGGCCGCGAGATCGCGGAGTACGCCCGCATCCGCCGCTGCACCCGCGTCGTCGCACTGGAGGGCCCGCCCGAAGCGGCCGCCGCGGCCCTCGCCCTCCAGAAGGCGACCGGCCCCTTCTGCACCGGCGTCACCGCCGAACTCGACGGCGACCCCACCGGCCGCGACCACCTCGACGCCGCCTACCACCCGTTCCGGCAGGCCCTGGAACACTTCGTGGATGCAGCCCGGTCGGCGCATCAGAGGGATTGAACGGGGGCTGAACGGGGGGTGCGGATCAGGGCACGTCCACCGGGTGCAGCCGGGCGAACTCGCCGGCCAGCAGGCCCATCACGACGAGATCCTGATGGCGTCCGGCGAGAAAGACGTGGTCACGGAGGCGGCCCTCCGCCGCGAAACCGAGCCGACGGTGCAGGGCCAGGGATGCCGCGTTGTGCGCGAAGATCCGCGCCTCGCATTTGTGGTAGCGCCGCTCGGCGAAGAAGAAACGCAGCAACAGCACCGCCGCCTCGGTCGCATACCCCTTGCGCCGGTGACCGGCTTCCATCGTGATGCCGTACTCGAACCGTCCCGCGTGCGGATCCGCGTACGACGAGCCGACGGCACCGACCGTCTCCCCCGTGTCCAGGGCCTCGATCACCAGCCGGAAGCAGTCACCCTCGGCGGCGGTGGCCTGCTCCCGCGCCCACGCGCGGAAGCTCTCGGCGGAACGCGGGGGACGCAGCACGTCCCCCGACCGCTCCTCGTCGGCGGCGAAGCGCCGGAACGCGGCCCAGTCGCCGGGCTCGATCCCGCGCAGCCGTACGCGCTGTCCGGTCCAGAACGAGGTCATCCCGTATTCGATCACGCAACGGCACACGGGGCCCAGCCCTGCGTCGGCCGGGCTGTCCCCGGCGGGCCGGTGCCGCGTACCCGGACCGGACGCCCCGCTACTCTCCCGGCGCCTCCCTACGTGCCACCAGCCCCCAGGCTGTACGGGTACGCGGGTGCCAGGGGCCGTACGCGCGCTCGCACGTCTCGGCGGCCTCCGTGGCCAGGCGGTCGGCGTCGGCGGGGGTGAGCTTCGGGGGTCTGCTGACGGTGGCGTCGAGGAAACGGACCACGGGGGCGGGGAACATGCCCACGGCGCGGGTGCGGCCCGCACCGTCCTCCGCCAGGGAGCGCACCGCCTCGTCGGCCACCTCGGCATGGGTGAGGCGGATGAGCGCGGCCGCGCGGGGATGGTCGCGCTCCAGTGCCTCGGCGTCCCGGAAGGCCAGGGCGTCGCGGAGCAGGACCAGCGCCTCGGTCCACAACCGCTGGCGGCCGCGCGCGCGGGCGCGCCGGAGCTGGGTGAGGATCCGGGCCGGGTGGGCGGCGCCCAGGACCCGCCAGTACAGGCCGGTGGCGGTGTGCAGCAGCCGCTCACCCTCCGCGTACCGGCGCCGCCCGTGAAGCGCCTCGGCCAGCACGGTCAGCACGTCGGCGGCCTGCACCAGCACATCGCCGTCGACGGTGGAGAGCTTGCCGGTGAAGGGCCCCTCGGCGTTCTCCCGCAGCAGCTCCCCCAGGGACGGCCCGGTCCTTCCGGCCAGGGTCAGGCCGCGCGCGGTCGCCGCCGCGTCCGCCCGCGCCAGCACCGGCCGCAGCACCGCCTCGGCCTCGGTGTGGTCACCGCAGCGGACCCGGAGGCGGCCGAGGGCCAGCGCGTCGGCGAGGCCCGTGCCCGCCGGGCAGGCCACGATCCGCTCGGCGAACGGCAGCGCCGCCTCGTAGGCACCGCACCGTTCGTAGCTGTCCCGGAGGCGCCGGGCCGCCGCGACCGGCCCGGGCAGCGTGGCGCCGGAGCGCCACAGGAGGGCGCGGACGTGCGGCGCGAACAGCGGGAGTTCGGCGTCGTCGGCGCTCCGTAGCAGGGCGCGGTCCAGCAGCGCGGCGGCCCAGGCGTCGAGCGCGGGCCGCGCGGGTCCGCCGGGCCGGGCGGCGGGCGGACGCAGACAGCGGACCGGGCTCCGTACCGTGCCCTCCGGCGCCACGGGCGAGGCCGCGGGCACGGCCGTCCCGGCGAGCGCACCGATCGCCGCGGCCACCGCCTCCGGCGCGGGGCCGGGATCCGGCAGCGGAACGGCGGCCGGCGCCCGCGGGTCGAGGGTGTGTGCGGGCAACGGCGCGTCGGTGAACCGGGCCAGCAGCTCCCCGGGCGTCGGCGGGGCTCCGGCGCCCCCCGCGCCGTCCAGCTCCCGCGACGCCGCGGGGGCCGGACCGCCGTAGGTGATGTGCAGATCCCGGCCCGCCTGGTGGACGCGCCCGCCCTCACGCGCCTCGGCCCGGAAAGAACCCCCGTCGTCCATCCCCACCCCCTGAAGCTCCGCCAACCCACCTCCAGGTTAGGGCGCACCGGTGACACACCGCCGCACGAACGCCCCACCACGTCCCGGATGTTGGACACACGGGGGGCGAGCCCGTAGGGCGGCAGGCCCGGAAGGCACCGGCCCCGCGACGCGGCGGTCCCATGGGGGCATGCCGCATGGCGCGAGGCCCATCGGGCACACGGGGCGCGAGGCATCGGGCACGGCCGGCGCCCGGCACCGGGCCCCAGCCGTCACCGCTCCCCGGACTCCGGCGGCACCGCCCCCTCCGGCATCGGCATCCCCTCCAGCAGCCGCTGAAGAAGCCCCAGAACCAGCTCGCAGACCGCGTCCGGGTCCGCGCTCGCGAGAGGTTCGCGGCCGACGACGACGCGCATCATGCCGATGCCCAGCAGCCACGCCATGGCGAGATCCGCGCGCAGCGCCGCGTCCTCGGCCCCGGAGAGCGTGGCCAGCACGTCCGTGTACTGCTCCCCCAGCACCTTCACCGTCTCCGCCGCGTCGTCGGCACCGCCGACGGAGCGCAGATACACCGCGAGGGAGCGGTCGTGGGGGTCCTTGCCGTGGTGGGTGAGCATGCCGCGCAGCGTCGTCTCGAACAGCTTCTCCGGGGGCGTGGTCCGCAGCTGCTCCTGGCCGCTGTGCGCCATCACCTCCGTCAGCAGCGCGCTCTTCGAGCCGAAGTACCGGAACAGCAGCGCCTGATTGGCGCCGGCCCGCTCCGCGATGTCCCGCACGGTCGCGGCGTCGTAACCGCGCTCGGCGAACAGGTCGGCGGCGGCCTCCAGCAGCCTGCGGCGGGTGGCCTGCGCGTCTCTTCTCCGGGGTGAACCGGCCGGTACGCCGACGGGGTTCGCCATGGTGCTCCTTTCCGGACGGCCCGTCAGGATAACGGCCGTAACCGGTCGTTGACCGTCCGCGGACCGGCGGCCTAACGTTTGTAAGCAGGTGCTTACACAAGGGAGACCACCGTGACCACAGCTGACACAGCACCCCTCTCCTATCCCTTCAACACTGCCGACAACCTGTCGTTGTCCGAGGCGTACGACGAGGCCCGCAACCGCCCCGGTCTGTTGCGGGTCCGCATGGCCTACGGGGAACCCGCCTGGCTGGTGACGCGGTACGCCGAAGCCCGCTTCGTCCTCGGTGACCAGCGCTTCAGCCGCGCACTGGGGCTGGAACACGACGAGCCGCGACAGTCCGAGGGCAGCCGCGACAGCGGCATCCTCAGCATGGACCCGCCCGAGCACACCCGGCTGCGCTCCCTGGTGGCGAAGGCGTTCACCGTGCGCCAGGTGGAGAAACTCCGGCCACAGGTCAAGGAGTTGACCGGCCAATTGCTCGACGAGCTGGAGGACGCCGGTCCGCCCGCCGACCTCGTGGACCGCTATGCGCTGCCGATTCCGGTCGCGGTCATCTGCCGGATGCTGGGCGTCCCCGTCGAGGACCGGCCGAAGTTCCGGGCCTGGAGCGATGCGGCGCTGTCGACCAGTTCGCTGACGGCGAAGGAGTTCGAGGCCAACCGCGAGGAACTGCGCGCCTACATGCGGCAGTTGATCGAGGAGCACCGCAGGCATCCGCAGGACGACCTGATGACGGCGCTCATCGACGCGCGGGACGCCGGGGACCGGCTCTCCGAGCTGGAGCTGGTCGATCTCTGCATCGGCATCCTCGTCGCCGGGCACGAGACGACCGCGACGCAGATCCCCAATTTCGTCCTCACCCTGCTCGACCATCCCGAGGAGCTGGCCCGGCTGCGGGAGCGGCCGGAGCTGATGGCCGGTGCGGTGGAGGAGCTGCTGCGGTTCGTGCCGCTGGGCAGCGGGGCGGGCCAGCCGCGCTACGCCACCGAGGACATCGAGGTCGGCGGCACGCTGGTGCGGGCCGGTACGCCGGTGCTGGTCGCGGTGGGCGCCGCCAACCGCGATGCGCTCCGTTTCTCCTCCCCCGGCACCCTGGACTTCGCCCGGACCGGCAACCAACACCTCGGTTTCGGCCACGGCGTCCATCACTGCCTGGGCGCGCCGCTGGCCCGGCTGGAGCTCCAGGAGGCGCTCGGCGCATTGATCACCCGCTTCCCCGGGCTGCGCGTCGCGGGCGATGTGCAGTGGAAGACCGAGATGCTGGTGCGCGGGCCGCGCGTCCTGCCGGTGGGGTGGTGAGCCCATGAGCCGACAGGTGGAGGTGGACCCGCAGCGCTGCATCGGCTCCGGCATCTGCGTCGGAACCGCGCCCGGACTCTTCGTCCTGGACGGCCCCCGCTCCCGGCCGGTGCGCGAGGAGATCGACGGGGACGACGAGCTGGCCCTGGACGCCGCGGACCTGTGCCCGGCGATGGCCATCACCGTGCGGGAGGACGGTCGCGAGATAGCGCCCCGGGACTGACCGGGCCGCCCCGGGGCGCCTCGGCCCCCGGGGCGGCAGGTCCCGGCGCGCCCCGGGCCCCTGGCCGTCAGAAGCCCGTGCGGCCGTCGATGCGCTCGCGGATGAGGTCGGCGTGGCCGCAGTGACGGGCGTACTCCGCGATCAGGTGGGTGTGTATCCAGCGGAGCGTGACGCGGCCCTCCCCCAGGGAGCCGGTGTCGTCCAGGGAACGGCCGGCACAGGCGCGCCGGGCGTGCTCCACCTCGGCCCGCCACAGCGCCACCGCGTCCTCGGACGACGCCTCCCCGGCGCCGTCGAAACCGCCGCTCATCCCGTCGGCGCCGGCATCCCCCGGGAACAGATCGGGAACGTCCTCCCCGGCGAGGACCCGCCGGAACCAGTTCCGCTCGACCTCCGCCAGATGCCGTACGAGGCCGACGAGGGTGAGCGGCGAGGGCGGCGCGGAGGCCGTGCGCAGCTGTTCTTCCGTGAGCCCCGCGCACTTGTCGACGAGGGTGGCGCGGTAGAAGTCGAGCCAGCTGGTCAGGGACGTCCGCTCATCGGCGTCCATCGGGGGCGTGACGCGTTCGGAAGTGGTCATGTCCGTCATCGTGGCACGGGGGTGTGACAACGCCCGGGCGCTGCGCACGGGCGACGGGACGGGCGACGGCGGAGCGCAGGGCGGACGCGGCCGACCGGGCCCGCGCCGGCCGGCCCCGTCCCCGCCCCGCACCGACCGGCCGCCCATAAATCCCGGTGCGGCCCGCTCCCGGCTGAGGTACCGTTCCGGAGTCCTGTTGTCTCCGATAGAGGTGGACGTTGCGCATCTGAGGTCCGCGACCATCGCGCGGTACGGCCCCGCCGTACGCCTGTCACGCCGTGCCGGCACTCTGCCGCCCGTGACCTCGCGCGGATGCGACCTCGGTGCATGAACCGTCCTCCCTTGCCAGGACCGCACCCCTCTCTTCCCGGCCGGTCGCCGCGTGGTGCTCGCCTACGACGCCCCCGTTCCTGCGTGCAGACTGCGAGAAAACCATGTCCCGACCCCCCGCTCCGCAAGCCTCGGTGACCTGCTCCGGCGTGACGTTCCGCTGGCCCGACGGCAGTACCGTCCTCGACCGGCTCTCCCTCGTCATCGGCCGGGGCCGTACCGGCCTCGTCGGCGACAACGGCACCGGGAAATCCACGCTGTTGCGGCTGCTGGCCGGTCAACTGCGCCCCGCCGAGGGCACGGTGAGCGTCACCGGCACCCTCGGCTACCTTCCGCAGAACCTCACCCTCGACACCGGCCTGCGGGTGGAGGACGCCCTCGGCATCGCCGACCGGCGCGCCGCGCTGCGCGCCATCGAGTCCGGCGACACCGACGAGGCGCACTTCACCACGCTCGGCGACGACTGGGACATCGAGGAACGCGCCCTGGCGACGCTGGGCTCTCTGGGGCTCGGCTCCCTCGGTCTCGACCGCACCGTCGGCGAGATGTCCGGCGGCGAGACGGTCCTGCTGCGGCTGGCCGCCCTGCTCCTTGACCGTCCCGACGTGCTGCTCCTGGACGAGCCGACCAACAACCTCGATGTGTTCGCGCGGCGGCGGCTCCACGAGGCCGTCGCCTCCTGGCGCTCCGGCGCGCTGATCGTGGTCAGTCACGACCGGGAGCTGTTGGAGCGGATGGACCGGATCGCCGAACTCCGCTCCACCGCCGTGACCTGGTACGGCGGCGGCTGGTCCGCCTACCAGGAGGCCGTCGCCGCCCAACAGGACACGGCCGCACGGACGTTGCGCACCGCCGAGGCGGACGTCCGCAGGCAGCAGCGGGAGCTGGAGGAGAGCCGCGTCAAGGCGGCCCGGCGCCGTCGGCAGAGCGCCAAGCTGGACGCGCAGCGGCGCGCGCCGCGCATCGTCGCCGGGGAGCGCAAGCGCTCTGCCCAGGAGTCCGCCGACCGGGTCCGCGGCATCCACGAGGACCGCCTCCAGGAGGCGCGGGGGCGGCGCGAGGAGGCCGCGGAGGCGATCCGGGACGATGCCGAGATCCGGGTGGACCTGCCGCACACGGCGGTGCCCGCGGGACGCACCGTGCTCCGTCTGACGGCGCTGCGCCCGCGCCACGGCCTGCTCCGGGAAGGCGATCTGGAAGTACGCGGCCCCGAGCGCGTCGCGCTGATCGGCCGGAACGGCGCCGGGAAGACGACGCTGCTGCGCACCCTGGCCGGACAGGTGGAGCCGCTGTCCGGCGAGGCGCGGACCTTCGTTCCGCTGCGCTTCCTGCCGCAGCGTCTGGACATCCTGGACGACGGCCTGAGCGTGGCGCGGAACGCGGCCCGTACGGCGCCCGGTGTCACCGACAACGCGCTGCGGTCGCAGCTGGCACGGTTCCTGTTCAAGGGGGATCGCGCGCAGGCGCTGGTGGGCACGTTGTCCGGGGGTGAGCGGTTCCGTGCCGCGCTCGCCGCGACGATGCTCGCCGCGCCCGCTCCGCAGCTGCTGATGCTGGACGAGCCGACCAACAACCTCGACCTCTCCGGGGTGCGGCAGCTCACCGCCGCGCTGGCGTCCTACCAGGGCGCGCTGGTGATTGCCGGGCACGATCTGCCGTTCCTGGAGTCCGTCGGCATCACCCGCTGGCTCCTCGTCGGCGAAACGCTGGCGGAGACCACCGCCGAGGAGGTACGGGCCCTGCTGGAGGCGCCGGAGCCTGCCTGACGGCGCGACGCCGCCTATCGGTGCGCGCACCTACACGGCACACCGGCCGCCCGCCTCACCAGGTGACCGGCAGCGCGTGCACCCCGTACACCGAACCGTCGTGCTTGAAGGAGAGAGCGTCGCGGTCGGCGGCCAGGCGCAGGGTGGGGATGCGCCGGTGGAGGGTGCTGTGGACGACCTGTAGCTCGATACGGGCCAGGGTCTGCCCGAGGCACTGGTGCACGCCGAAGCCGAAGGCGAGATGGCGGCGGGAGTCGCGGGCGAGGTCGAGCCGGTCCGGGTCGGGGAAGACGTCCGGGTCGCGGTTGGCGAGGTCGTTGGCGAGGACGACGCCCTCGCCCGCCCGGAGGGTCTGCCCGGCGATCTCGATGTCCTCCAGGACGGCGCGACGGCGGCCGCTGTGGGTGATGGTGAGGTATCGCAGCAGCTCCTCCACGGCCGAGGCGACCACCCGCGGATCGTCGGCGTCGCGCAGCAGGGCGAGTTGGCCGGGGTTCTCCAGCAGCGCGAGGGTGCCCAGCGCGATCATGTTGGCGGTGGTCTCGTGTCCGGCGAGGAGCAGCAGGACGCCCGTCTCGGCGGCCTGTTCCCGGGTCAGCTCCCCCGCGTCGACCCGTCCGGCCAGCCCCGAGAGCAGGTCGGCGGGGCCCGCGGTCTTCCGGGCGAGCAGCCCGTCGAGGTAGCCGGTCAGGTGGGCGTGGGCGGCGGCCCGCTGCTCCGGTTCGACGGTGCGGCTGATAAGTATCCGGCTGTTTTCCTGGAAGAAGTCGTGGTCGGCATAGGGCACACCGAGCAGTTCGCAGATGACCAGTGACGGGACCGGCAGCGCGAACCGGGCGACGAGGTCGGCGGGGGCGGGCCCGGCGAGGAGTTCGTCGAGGAAACCGTCGACGATCCGCTGAATGGCGGGCCGCATCGCCTCCATGCGGCGGACCGTGAACGGTGCCGTCACCATCCGCCGCAGCCGGTTGTGCTCGGGGTCGTCCATCAGGATGAAGCTCATCCGCGCGTTCCCGGTGACGGGCGCGGAGGCGGGGTAGCCGGGACGCGTGATGTCCGCGCTGACCCGGGGGTCGGCCAGCAGGGCACGCTGGTCGGCGTGGCGGGTCACCAGCCAGGGTGTGCTGCCGTCCCACAGCCGGACCCGGGTGAGCGGCCCGCTCCGCTGCGCCTCCCGCAGCCCCGGCGGCGGGTCGAAGGGGCAGCCGGCCGCCCGGTCCATCGGGAACGCGTGGATCCCGTCCGGGGCCGTGCCGTGCGGGGCTGCGGTGCCGCTCATGTGTCGCTCCTCGTCTGCCCGCCCGGCCGGGCCGACGGCCGGGTCCGGTGCGGTACGTATCGGTGGTGCGTGGGGGTCGGGTGATACGGCGGGGGGCCGGGCGGACCGGCTGACCCGAGGGGCATCGCCGGCCAGGGGCGTCCCCCGGAGGCGCGTCAGGCGAACCGGCTGCCCCGGGGCGGCGCCACCGGCCGGAGCGCCCCAGAGGCCGTCAGCCGGTCCGCGTCACCGGTGCGGTCCACAAACCGACAATGCCGTCGATCAGCCCGGTGGCCGTGGCGTGCCAACTGCTGCGCGCGGTGGCGGTGTTGTCGGCGAGGGCGCGTTCCCGTTCGGCGCAGGTGTGCACGATCAACTGCCGTGCCATCGCGCCCCGTTCGACGTGGACCTCGGGCGGCAGGTCGGGCAGGCAGCGGTTCAGCCCCTCCAGGGTGCGCACCAGCGCCGGTGACCCGAGGGACTCCTCGGCGAGTACGTCCTGGAGCGCCGGATCGGTCATCACCTGGGCGCAGCACCGCGCGAACCATGTGGGGCTGCCCAGGGACGCCAGATGCGCGGTGGTGGGCCGCACCAGGCAGCCGACCCACGCGCCGATGTCCGCGCCGCCGTCCAGCGCGTCCACCCGGCGCGCCCGGTCCTGCTCGATCCGGCCCATGTGCTCACGGGCGATGGCCCGCACCAGGTCGGCCTTGGTGCCGAAGTGGTAGCCGACCGCGGCGTTGTTGCCCTGCCCGGCGGCCTCGCTGACCTGCCGGTTGGACACCGCGTAGACCCCCCGCTCGGCGAACAGCCGCTCCGCCGCACGCAGGATCCGCGCCCGCGTCACCTCCGCCTGACCGGCCCGCGCCGCCCCACGCATACCGTCTCCTCCCGACCGCCCACGCCCCCGCTTCCGTGCCCGGTCAGGCAACCCGATCGACTCCACCCAAGTCAAGCAACTGACTTAAATTCGCGCTCCGTTACCCCGGAGGCCGCGTCATCGGCAGACCGTGCCGTCCGGCGCCCGAGCGCGAGGACGAGCAGCGCGGCCACCACCCCCACGGCGGTGAGCACCAGCCAGGCCGGGCCGAACCCCTCCCGGGTGACGAGCCATCCGAAGAGCATCGGCCCGCAGGCCCCGCCCAGAGAGACTCCCATCTGGGTGAAGGCGGTGGCCCGCGCCGCCGCGGCCGGGAAGGAGACACCCGCCACGTAGTGCAGCAGCCCGGCCCAGCCCCATCCCCCGCCGAAGGCGAGCAGCGCCCCGGCGACGGTGACGGCGACGCCGCCGTTCAGGGCGAGCAGCAACGTCCCGAGGGCGCCGACGGCGTAGAGCTGCCAGAGGAGGGCGCGCGGGGCGTAGCGGCCGCGGTCCACCACGACGCCCGCCGCGAGCCGGACGGCGATGTTCACGACGGAACCGGCGGCGGCCAGAAATCCGGCCGTGGAGAGCGCCAGACCTCCGTGGGTCCCCGAAGCGATCAGGAACCCTCCCAGAGAGTTCCCGACCATGGCGCCGCACAGACCGGCCACCGCCAGCCCCAGCAGCTGGGAGTTCAGCTTCAACGGCGGGGCGGCGGCACGGGCCGGGGCCCCGCCCCGCCCACCGCGCCGGGCACACAGACCAACGACGCCGTACAGCGCGCAGACCCCGGCGGCAGACAGGAAGACCGCGCGCCAGCCGTACGGAACGGCCAGTGCCGGGACCGCGACGCTGCCGAGCAGGGTGGCCATGGGGACGGCCGCCTGCTTCAGTCCGAACGCGAAGCCCTGGACGCGCCGGGCGCAGTGCCGCATGAGCAGGGAGTTGGTGTGCGGCTGGCTGTAGCCGTAGACGAGGCCGCCGACCGCCGTCCCGGCCACCAGCCCGACGCCTCCCGCCCAGGCCCCGAGCGCCAGCCCCACCGCCGTCGCGAAACTCGCCACGCCCACCGTGGTCTCCGCCGACACCGGCACCTCGACCTTGCGGCTCAGAAAAGCGCCGAGCAACGACGCGCACCAGTACGCGGCCAGCAACAGGCCCGTATCCCCCGCATCCCAGCCCCACTCACGGTTGATCAGCGTGCTGGTGGCGCCGGCGAGAAAAAGCGGCATCGAGGTGAGCACGGTGATGAGGGCCACCCCCGCCGCCGTCCCCATTCCGGCGGGCCCGGAGGCATCGGTTTCGCCCTGCGCGGGCGCTGCTGTCGTCCGGCTCATGCCGCTCTCCTGGCCTGGTGAGGAGGGGTACGAATCCCGGCGATCGATGCCGGAGAAATCACGGGTAGGAAAAACGACAAAGGGCTGGGAAGAGGGAACAGAAAAGGGGAGAAGCCCGACTGGTGGACGAAATTCACCAGGACAGGAAGAGGTCGAAAAAGAGAATCCCCCGCTTTATCGAATTCCGGAACCGGCTTCCCGCCTCACTCTAGCGAGCGCGAAAGAGGAGCGTAAATTACCGCTCGTCATGACGGATGCGTACGAGACATGAGTGACGGTAGGGCGGAGAGGGGTGAGGCGCTGCGCCTCACCCCCGCCACCACGGCTCCCGCACACACAGGCCCTCCACACGGGTGCAGCCCAGGCCGTTGGAGATCTGCTCGGAGTCCGGGTTCCGGCCGACGACGCCGCCCTTGCGGCTCAGCCGAGGGCGGCAGCCACGACGCGGGCCCGCCGGAAGCCGGGCGGGACGGTCCGCCGACAGCGGCGCCCCGCCCGCGGGCCGCCGGGACGAGCCCGCCCGCGAACCCCCGGCTCACTCCGCCGTGTCGGACTCCGAAACCCAGGTACCGAGGGTGATCTCGGCCGTGATGCCGGGCCCGAATCCGGCCATCAGGCCGCGGTCCCCGTCGAGGGCGGACGCCTCGTCGAACAGCCGGGCCATGGCGTCCAGCACCACGGCGCTGGCGATGTTGCCGTACTCGGTGAGCGTGGCCCGGCTGAAGCGGAACGCCTCCGGCGGCACATCGAGGAAGTAACAGAGATCGTCGAGGATCCGGGGGCCGCCCGCGTGGATGATGTAGAAGTCCATCTTCCCGGCGTTCCAGTCGTGTTCCTCCGCAGCGGTGCACAGCGCCGGAGCGAGCGGTTCCATCGTTCCCGGCACCCGCTTGTCGAGCTGGAAGTGGAACCCGGTGGACTTGACCGCGTACGAGATCCACGCCTCGGTGTTCGGGATGATGTACGAGCTGTTGCGCTCCAGCCGGATGCCGGTTCCGCCGTCGCCCCGCAGCACCGCGGCGGCGATCCCGTCGCCGAACAGGCCGTTGGAGAGCAGCGATCCGACGCCCAGGTCGGTGGGCTGGTAGCACAGCGAGCAGAACTCGCAGGCGACGATCAGCACGTTGGCGTCCGGGTACGCCGTGCAGAAGTCGTGGGCCCGGTTGACGGCCGCTCCGCCGGCGGCGCACCCGAGTTGGGCGATCGGCAGCTGACGCGTCTCCGGCCGGAACCCCATGGCGTTGATCAGCCAGGAGGTGGGCGGCGGCATCATGAAGCCGGTGCAGGAGACGTAGATGATCAAGTCGATCTGCTGCGGCTCCAGTTGTGCCTGGTCGAGCGCGCGCCGCACCACGGCGGGCACCCGGTCCTTGGTGTGCTCCTCGTACACGATGCTGCGGGCGTCGAGCCCCGGGTGTCGCAGAGTCTCCTCGATCGGCTGGATCAGATGCCGCTTGCGCACTCCGGTGTGCTCGATCAACCGGAGGATCAGGCCGAGTTGCGGATGGTCGCCGTGCAACCGTTCCGCGAGTTCGAGTGTTTCCTCATTGGTGATGACATGCTCGGGTACTGCGATGGCCGGTTTGCAGAGAACCGCCATGGATCTCCTCCTAGCGGACGGTGCTCCACACGGCTGAGCCCTGCGGGGGGACGCGGGGTGTTCGCCGGCCGATGGCCGACGCTGCGGCAGCGTATGCGCGCATTGGCGCGAGGCGGGCCGTTGGCGTTGCGCGCCGCCGCGTCGTGCGTCCCCGAAATGGGCGCTGACGGGCTGACCGCCGAAAGACTTCGTTCTCGCCGTATGGGCAGATGGTGGTGCGCCACACCGTGGTTGGCCCTCGGCATTACGTTACGGCAGCCAGGTGACGGCCGCATGTCGACCGGCGGGCGCCGCTCCGCCCGGGTACGTGGGGGTTCCGGTTGCCATGGCCCGGGGGTTGACGCATCATCCGGGGCGTCCGGGAGGCGGGGCCGGGGGGCGGTTCTGTGGGGAGCGGTTCGCCGGGCGGTGCGGTCCGTCGGGAGCGGGCGTCCGGGCCGGTCAGACCCGGCCGACGATCCCGGCCGAGTGGCGGGCCGGGCCGGGTGCCCGGCGGAGCCGTCCTCCTCCCGCCGCCCGTTCGGCGGCGCCCGCGGTGCGCACAGCGATGCGGCCCGGCCGACAGCAGCCCCGCCCCCCCCCCCAGGCAACGGGATAACTCCGGGCCACGGGGGGTCG